>JAHJCW010000212.1 GCA_018812885.1 bacterium
TATTTTCAATTAAATAAAGAATATCTTCTTCGTTGATTTTAATATTATCTACTTGGTCGGTTTCCTCACGTTCTGTGGTGCCAATCAATGTTTGATTATTATTCGGTTCCGGAATAATAAAGAAAATGCGTTTTTGCTTGGTCTGCATAAACATCAAATCATTGGTTAATAAGCCATTAACTGTTATATGAATTCCACTGATTTTTCTGATACTAAATTTAGCCGGTAACTTAAATTTACTATTCACTTCATCAATCCATGGTCCGGTAGCATTGATTAAAACCGGCGCAGAAAAATCGCCTTGACTTGTTCTTACTGTAAAACAATCCTTATTATTGGTGATGAAAGAGATATAGGTATTTTCATAAAAACTTGCACCGTTCCCTATCGCATCTTGAGCGACGCGTTGAGTTAATTGCAAATCATTTGTTTTTCCATCATAATAATGGAAAACAGCTTTCAAGCCATCCGGTTTAAAACTTGCTGCATGAATATGAAATTGGTTTTTAGGTACGATTCTAGAATGATGTTGCTTACCCTTCCCGGATAATAAATCATAAAATTTTAAGCCGAACCAGATCATCCAAGCAGGGCGCGGGCTTGGTTTATAGATTGGAATATAGAATGATCTCATCTTAACTAAATTAGGATATATTCTTAGCAATTCATGTCGATCCATTAGGGCTTCGTGCACTAACTTAAATTGCAGAGTTTCCAAGTAACGTAATCCGCCATGAATTAATCTTGATGATTTGGATGATGTTCCGCTGCCAATGGTTGATTTATCAATGACTGCTACGGTTTTACCTCTCATCGCAAGTTCCCTTGCGATTCCACATCCGTTAATTCCGGCACCTAAAATAATTACTTCTGATTTAGAAACACTATTTGTCATTTTCAGTTCTGAAATTAAAAAGAAAAGTCATCAGAAAAGATGACTTTTTTGGCTTGCCAATCGTAATAAAGTGTAGATTGGTAGCCCGTAGGGGAATCGAACCCCTGTTGCCAGGATGAAAACCTGGAGTCCTAACCACTAGACGAACGGGCCATAATTTAGTTTAAATAGCGCGGCGAATTTATTGCTTGTTTTGTATTTGACAAAGTAGAAATATAAAGGTTACATGACATTTTCATTTTCTAAACAGTAACTTGTATATTTACAACCAATATTTTTAAGTAAAAAGGAAAAATGAATGAAGTTATATTCGTGGAATGTAAACGGTATCCGAGCTGCTACGGGAAAAGGATTTTTAGATTGGTTAAATGCGGTAAATGCCGATGTGATCTGCCTGCAGGAGACCAAAGCACACAAAGAGCAATTATCAAAAGAAATATTGGAAAGTCACGGTTACCATACAATTTGGCATTCGGCTGAAAAACGCGGCTATAGCGGTGTAGCAACATTTTGTAAAAATAAACCATTATTTGAACAAAAGGGATTAGGTATCGAAAAATTTGATCGTGAGGGTCGAGTTATTATTACTGAACATGACAATTTTTTACTTTATAATATATATTCCCCTAATGGTCAGCGCAACCAAGAACGTCTTGACTATAAAATGGAATTTTATGAAGAATTATTATCTATTTTAGATGAACAAGTTGAATCAGGGAATAATGTAGTTGTAGCAGGGGATTGGAATACTGCACATAAAGAAATTGATTTGGCACGTCCAAAAGATAATGTAAATAATTCGGGATTTTTACCGGAAGAACGCGCTATGTTAGATAAATATATTGAGCATGGTTATATTGATACATTCCGAATGTTTCACTCTGAACCAGATAGATACTCGTGGTGGACATATCGCTTTGGCGCACGTGAACGAAACATAGGATGGCGCATTGATTATTTCTTTGTGAACGAGGCATTTACTGATCATATTATAAATGCCGATATTCATGATGATATAATGGGATCAGATCATTGTCCGGTATCAATTGAGATAGAATAAATTTGTATGAAATACGGATCGGATAAATGGAATGAACGATATGGTGTTGATGAATACGTCTATGGTAAAGAACCGAATTTGTTCTTAAAAGAAAATTTTAAAGTAATTCCAATGGGAAATGTTTTATGTGTTGCCGATGGTGAAGGAAGGAACAGTGTTTGGCTTGCCAAACAAGGATATCTCGTAGATTCTATAGATTTTTCACCGAAAGCAATTGAAAAAATCAATAGATTAGCACAAGAAAATGATGTATCAATAAAAACTATTTGTAATGATTTATTAAGTTACAAATTTGGTATAAATAAATATGATGGAATTGTTTCAATCTTTTCACACTTCAGAGTTGAAGAAACAAATAAATTACATCGAAAATATTTTAACGCTTTAAAACCAAATGGTGTGTTCTTAATGGAAGCATTTGCAAAAGAGCAGTTGCTATTAGATACCGGTGGCCCAAAAAACATAGAATTATTATACAATACTGAAAATATTAAAAATTCATTTCCTGACGGGAAAATTGAATTGTTAAAAAAGGATGTTGTATATTTACATGAAGGGGATATGCATGATGGTAAAGCAGTTGTAGTGAGAGCTATAATTAGAAAACCATCAGAATAGGAGAATTAAAATGAAATCAAAACGTGAAATTGCACAAAATTGGCTTAAACGATATACCGGGTCAGAACCCCATGAATTAGGGGAATGGATATTGTTAACTAATTTTCAGAATTATGTAGAAAAATTTGCGGAAAAATTTGATATTGAAATTAAAGGTATCGGTGGACCGATGACCTCAACTACCAATAGTGATGGACTTAGTATCGTAAATTTTGGATATGGCAGTGCTAACGCCGCAACTATTATGGATTTGCTATCGAGCGTAAAACCTAAAGGTGTAATCTTTTTAGGAAAGTGCGGTGGATTAAAAAAAACTACTGAAATCGGGCATTTTGTATTACCAATAGCCGCTATCAGAGGCGAAGGAACCAGTGATGACTATTTTCCACCGGAAGTACCGGCGATGCCATCGTTTAAATTGCATAAATACATATCGCAAATTCTAGTAAATAAAAATCTCGACTACCGAACCGGAGTTGTTTATACTACTAATCGGCGCATTTGGGAATGGGATGAAGAATTTAAAAAATATTTACGTAAGGTACGAGTTTTGGGTATCGATATGGAAACTGCGACAATATTTATTACCGGACTTGCTAATGTAATTGCACGTGGAGCGTTATTATTAGTATCGGACAGACCAATGATACCGGAGGGAGTAAAAACTACTGAATCAGATAAGGAAGTAACGAGTGAGTATGCCAATATACACCTAGAGGTCGGGATACAAGCATTAACTAAAATCGAAAAAAATGTTGAAAAAATGAAGCATTTTAGATATTAGGGATTTACTAAATTTATATATTGCTAAAGTAATTATTTTGAAAGAATACATAATATAAAATTTTATATAATGAGTAGTCATTTAAATATCAATCAAGCTTGTGATTGGGCAAGTAAACATCTTAATAAAAATGTGTCAAAATCAAATTTATCATATTTAATACAATATGGGCGAATTAAAAATTTAGGTGACAATGGGACTATTATAATTGATAGGGATGAATTAAAGGAATATTATAAGTGGAGTAATGGGAATAAAGAAAAATCATGGAAAAAGAAATTAGGTGATGATTTAAATTGGGATTTGTCATTTGATAATCTTAACGAGAAAGATACAACAAAGCATGTTCATAGATTACACCCTTACAAAGGCAAATTTATACCGCAACTAGTAGAGTATTTTCTCGATAATCATATTGATGATTTTAAGAAAGAAGTATTTTTTAAAAAAGGCAACACTATACTTGATCCTTTTTGTGGCTCAGGTACAACATTAGTTCAGTCCAATGAATTAGGAATTCATTCCATAGGAATTGATGTTTCTGCGTTCAACGTACAAATTAGTAACGCCAAAGTTGGGAAATATGATTTAAGAGAGATTCAAAAAACAGCTCAATATATATCCAAACAATTAAGAAGTTTTTTATCAACTAGAAAAAATATTGAGTTTGAAAGAAAATTATTAGCTGAACTTAAAGGTTTTAATGACAAGAACTTTCCTTCACCAGAATTCAAGTATAAAGTCAGAAGGAAAGATGTCAACGAAAAAGTCTATGGCGCAGAAAAAGAAACTGAATTTCTTCCAGTTTATAACAATCTTATAAAGGAATATGGAATTGA
>JAHJCW010000213.1 GCA_018812885.1 bacterium
CAACAGGTTTAAAAAATGAAAACATTGAAGTGCATAGTGCTAATGATTATATTGTTTGTGATTATATAGATGATGAAATTGAACAGCGCTATCTAAAAGTGCAAAATATTGTTCCTGAAGGTGAAATAATATTTGAAAGAACCCAATACCCATTTCTGTTTGATTTTAAAAGAAATAATATTTATGTAACACATTTCCTTGGCGCTTCAAGTCTTCCCCCCGGCATGCCATTTTTCCAAGGCAGTGATACTTTAGCTGAATATTTATCAAGTCAATCAATACGATATATTGTTTATTCATATAAATCGGAGGCCAATTTTAAATATGAAGATTATAAAGGTTTGTTATCTGATAATGTGTCACCTTGGATTAGATCTTTAGCTGTACATACATTTGATTTTCATAAAAATATTGAGGAACTAAGTAAAAAAATTAAACCAATTTATAATGATGGCGAAATATTTGTACTTGATCTGGAATCTATTTCCAATGAATAGATATAGGAGGACATTACATAAGTATAAATTGATATACTTAAACTTTACACTTAAATATTATGCAGAAGATGAAAATAGTATCTATTGTTTCATTAACAAATTTTTACCGTTAGAATAAACGTAGCAAGACGCTAACTGACTTAAAATATTAAATCAAAAGAATTGAATCTTGTTATGATTACAGCAATAGTGGCAATAAGAATCACTTTTTTACTAATCTTAAAACTAAAAGCAATTATTAAAATTGGCAACTATTTAGCTGCCATCAGCTCCGTTAACTCTGATTGATGTTGTTGAAGCATTAATAATATTATATAATGGATAAAATGCAGATCGAAAAAAATAAAAGCAAATTCTCAAAAAAATTCTATATTGGTATTGTATTAATTATTTCAAGTTTGATTATTGGCAAAATTACCCAAGCAGTATTTTTTTTCTATTACACAGATGTTTTTCTCAGAAAACTATCTATAGTAGTATATGTTCTTTCATGGCCTCCATTTTTATTGGGAATAGCATGGGCAGGAATGGAATACGCTGATAAGTACAACCGATTTTTCACATTTAAATATTATAAAAATAAAATCAGAAGCAGAAAGAAATGACTAACACGCTATTCATAATTAATACTGTAAGTCCAATATTCTTAATTGTGATTGTTGGTTGGGTGTTGCGCAAGATTGGTGTAATCCAAGAATCATTCATTAAACAATCAACTAAATTTGTGTTTTCCGTCACACTTCCAGTATTAGTTTTTCTGAAATTGGCAATTGTGGATTTTGGTACCGTATTTGATGGTAAAATCATAATTTTAGTTTATAGCGGTATTTTTATTTTATTTTTTGTAAGTTGGTTTTTAGCAAAACTTTTCATTAAAAGAGGTGATGGTAGGGGCGTGTTTATTCAAGGTAGTTTTAGACCCAACAATGTAATTATCGGCTTAGCGTTAATCATGAATATTTTTGGGGACGAGGGAATCTCTATAACAATTATGATTTTAACCTTTTTAGTGCCGCTCGATAATATTTTATCTGTTATTGCACTAACTCTTTTTGACAAGTCTAACAAACGTGATAAGGCCATTGTTGAATCATTCAAATCAATTATAATGAATCCTGTGATTATTGCGGCTGTAGTTGCAATCATTATTTCATTATTAAGGATTCCTATACCAACAGTTCTAATTAATACAGGTGACTATTTAGCCGCAATTACTCTACCGTTAGCTTTAATTGGCGTAGGGGGAACATTAAAAATAAAGTATTTACACAAAACATCATTGATAACCTTAGGTGCATCAATAATAAAACTGATAGTCGCACCGTTAATTGCTACAATGATTGGATATTTTATTGGCTATACAGGTACAAATCTAGGAATAATTTTTATTTTATTTGCATGTCCGACTGCAATCGTTAGCTTCATTTTAGCAGATACGATGACACCGCACGGAGAGATAGCCGGTAATATTGTTTTGACAACTACATTGGCATCATCAATCACCATACCAATCGGATTGATGATTCTAACGTATTTGAATTTGATATAAAAAACCATCAAGGTTTTGAAAACCTTGATGGTTTAAATACTGCTCAGCCAATCTTTATTTGTCAAAAAACCCTCAAGGTTTTTAGAAATCTAGATTAACAGAAATTATTTACCGAACCAATACGTAAACTTAAGAGCAAAAATATTATCTGCATCTGCTTGTAAAAGGTCCTGAGCGTCTCTATTAAAATTGAAATCACCCGGATTCTGCTCATCAGAACCATTACGTGTCCATACTAAAAACAGCGTTGATCCGGGCTTAAACTCCCATCGTAATACCGCACTACCCACCAATGCCTTATAATTGAAATCGGGATTTTCAATATAAAATGAATTTCCATCACTGCCATTTGGATATAACTCATGGCCATCATCCCCGTCTTTAACTATTCCCATGTTTGAATCTTTTCCATACTCTATAAAATCATACGATTCGGGCTTTGCAAATTCTTTAAAATGTGAAAATGATCCCACTGTCATGTATGGTTGTACGTACGCCTGAAAAGATAATTTAGGGGTAAAAGTATAATCTATGCGGAACTCAGCTAATACTGTTTTCCTGTCCATTTGAGCGACAATATGACGGCAACCAAACATATCTATCGCAGATTCATCATCAAATGAATCAATATATTGGTCAATTTGAAGCTGCTTATTAAACGCTGGCTCAAACTGCAATCGTAACCTTGTGCCAAGATTCAAATCTATTCCGGTAGAAAGGTAGAACGAATAACTTCCCTTTTCAGATTTTTCATATTCTCCTCCCAATTCATATATGACCGATTTCCTTGAATCAGTGCTAATGTATAAATTTGACCACATTCCTGCGGGTGATATTACCATTGGTCCACCACGCAATTTTTGGTCACTCAAAGTTTTTGGTCCAAGTCCTATAATTGGTTCAATAGACCAAAAATTCTTGAACTGTACATATCCAAAAACAAATAACATTTCACTTAATTTATCACCGGCAAAATTGTGGTTTGTCATATAAGCTGTATTGAGCATAGCAATTTGAAAAACTTTCTCGGGCTCCAGCCATTTATACCCAAATGAAATGTGGTTATTAATATTATCAGCCCTGAAATTCAAACCCATATCATTGTTTTCAAAACCGGGAGATACAAATTGTAAGGCTGAATTAAAGCTCCATTTTCCCGTTTCTTTGTTGATTGTAGCTTTCCCAACGAAACCTTCCAGATTATTTCGGTCTGAATCTAATTCAACATGATCTGCGTCAGGACGTTGATAATAACGCGCAGAGCTTTGTTGAAGATCATAAATGAAATCTTTGGAACCAGTCACATTGGAATAACCTAAGAATCCACCAATTACCCAGTCCTTATCTTCATTCAAAAAAGTCCAACCATCAATACCCAATACAGTACTTTGATCTGATAAAATATTTCGTAAATATTCATCTTCAAAGTTGCGTTCAACACAAGTCATGATCATTCCAAGTCCTTGACGTCCTTGATGGAATTCCTTTAAAGTTCTAAATAAATTGTAGGAAGTTAATGGTTCAACTTCAACCTCAGAATCATCCCCATCAATTTGTACTTCGGCAAATTCACGTCTTGTTAAAGCAGAAAAAGCACCTACCGACCACGTGTCGGTAATTTTACCGCTAAGTTTTGTTGCACCAAGAATTGAAGTGGCCGAAGGAACTTTAATCCAGTCTCCTTCCACATCTTCACCATAACTGGGATATTTACCTATCCTTCTACTATAAAAAAAGGTTGGCTCCATTGTGTTAAAACTCATGTGATTGGTGGGACCGCCAGTCCCAAATCTAAAAATACTTGAGCCCTCTATGAAGAAGGGACGTTTTTCCTGATAATATGTTTCAAAAGCTGAAAGATTGAGCTCAGAAGGATCCACCTCCACTTGGCCAAAATCGGGGTTTATAGTTGCATCAACCGTAAGGTTATTACCAATGCCAATTTTTAGATCAGTTCCAACATTTAAA
>JAHJCW010000214.1 GCA_018812885.1 bacterium
CATTCCAAACGAAAAAATCACCTGGGGAAAGCTCGATCTCAAAACTCCTAAATTTATAATAGAATCTGATGCAACAATTGTCGCACCGCTTATATTTGCCTTTTTACTGAATTGGTGATATAATTATTTTATGAAAAAGCCCCCGTTTGGGGGCTTTTTCATAAACATTATCCATAATATTATTTATGTCTATCAAATATAAATGTAATTGGCTTATCATATTTTTATTTAATAATATTATTTGATAAAACTGCCATCCACATCATTCAAATAATTATAATAAACAGGTAAAAACATGAAGAAAATGACAATGACAATATTAGCTGTAGCAGTATTTTGTTTCATGCTATCAGCATGTAAAGATGATAATTCTGATAATGATGCAAATGACGATGCAACATGCCAGATGACTGCCGAAATCAATAATGCAGATTTTTGTGGTACTGGAAATTTTGCTCATGATCCCGCTGCACGTGTATTAACAATGCAAGCTGTTAATGCTACAACTATGGAAACAATTCAAATTACCGTAAGTAATGCAGGAGTAGGAACTTTTTCATTTGATATGGGAGATAATTTTGGCGGTTATACCATAGATGAGCTTACTTACTTCACTATTAGTGGAGCAATTGTCATTACCAAGTTAGACAACGAGTATGTCGAAGGTACATTTGACTTTGTTGGACAATTATTCGGCGGAGGTGAAACTAAAAATGTCACTAACGGAGTATTTAAAATACCCAATATGATTTAATAAAAAATGGTAAAATTTTAAATAGCAACAAATTTTTATTTTACGTTATAAAATAAAAAACCCTCAAGTTATTCATATCCTTAAGGGTTTTTTATAAAATATTGAAATTCCTAAATCTGCATTCCTTGAGCTCTTAATTCATTCACAACGCGACGGATTCCTTTTTTATCAATGATACGAAGCCCCTTTGTTGATACATTCAAGGTTACAAAACGTTTTTCATCCGGCAGCCAAAATCGTTTTTTCTGCAGATTTATATTAAATCTTCTTCTTGTTTTATTATTGGCATGACTAACGCTATTTCCGAACATCGGTCTTTTGCCGGTTACATCACAATGTCTACTCATTTTTTCCTCAAATACAACTTATTCTATTAAATTACAGCCGGCAAATATACAGTAATTAGATGATTACACAAACGAAAAGCTTTAACTTTAACTATGATAATTATTAGAAATGCTAATAAAGAAGATATCTCAAAAATTGTCAGTTTCAATTCCGCAATGGCGCTGGAGACGGAGAACAAGGAACTTGAATCCGTTATAGTCACGCAAGGTGTGGCTGCTGTACTGAATAATAACACTTTAGGACAATATTTTATCGCCGAATGTGATGGGATTCCGGTTGGGCAGTTAATGATCACTAAAGAATGGTCGGATTGGCGTAATGCGGAATTTTGGTGGATTCAATCCGTTTATATTCAACCTGATCACCGAAAAAATAATGTATATAAAAAATTATACTCGGAAGTTGTTAAATCAGCAAAAGACTCAGGGAAAGTGTGTGGAATACGATTATATGTAGATAAAAATAATACTATTGCACAAAAAGTATATTCCAAATTAGGAATGAATAAATCCGATTACTTATTTTTTGAGGACGATTGGTCTGGTGTCTAAAACATTGAAAATTGGTGAAATACAAATAGATACACCAGTACTCCTCGCTCCAATGGCAGGAATAACTGATTACTCCTTCAGAATTTTATGTAAGGAACAAGGGGCAGGTATCGTCTATTCGGAATTTGTATCTGCGCACGGAATAATCCGGGAGAATGAAAAATCATTAGATTTAATCAAATTTTATGATGAAGAAAGACCAATCGGTGTACAAATTTTCGGCGATTCACCGCAGGTTATGGCAGACGCTGCAAAATACATCGTTGCAAAATTTAAACCGGATATTCTCGATATTAATTATGGATGCCCTGTTCCAAAAGTCACCAAAAAAGGTGCCGGTTCAGCAGCTCTCAAAGACTTAGGGTTGATGGAAGAAATAACGCAAGCAGTGGTTGAATCGGTAACGCAGACACCGGTTACAGTAAAAATGCGAGCCGGATGGGATTTGCAATCCATAATTGTTGAAAAAGCCGGAGTGTTATTGGAAAATTGCGGTGTAAAAGCCATTACTTTACATCCCCGAACCGCTTTGCAGACGCTCAAAGGACACTCAAATTGGGATTTAATAAAATTGCTCAAGGATACTGTGTCTATTCCTGTCATTGGCAATGGTGATATCCAAACTGCTGACGATGTATTGCGAATGTTTGAAGAAACCGGTTGCGATGCGGTAATGATTGGTCGCGCGGCTTTAGGTAATCCGTGGATATTTAATCAAGCTCGGAATTTATTGGAAGGGAAATCCGTTGTTGAGCCATCAGTTGAAGAAAAAGTAAAATTATGTAAAAGACATCTTGATTTGATACTAGAAAGCAGGGGAATCAAAAAAGGATTATATCTAATGCGTAAACATTTCGGATGGTACATCAAAGGTTTTCCGGGAGCAGCAGATTACAGAATCAGACTTGTAACTTCTAGTAGTATTGAATCCGCAAAATCTATTTTAAATGAAATTTAAATAGATAATTCTATTTCAACAACATCAACTTAGTCGTCTTAGTAGCGTTACCTGTTGTAATCTTACTAAGGTAGATACCAGCTGGAACTTGTTCACCTTGTTTATTTGTTCCATTCCATTCTACTGAATGCCAACCTTGCGATTGTTCTGTATTAAGTAACGTTGTTATCAACTGCCCTGCAATATCATAAATATCTATAATTACTTTACTATCTCTATTAATTCCATAAGTGATAGTTGTACTCGGATTAAACGGATTTGGATAAGCCGGTAATACTGTAAATCTATCTACCTTTGAAGCAAATTGAACAAGTTCTATGAGAAGTACCCCATCTTGATTATACTTAGCTACAAAAATGTCACCACTACCGGAACTAACCATAGTTGTTCCGTCGAAGGTCGCTGTTTGTTGGAAATACCCCGTAACAAAACTATTGCCTGAACCATCCATGGCTATGCCATTTCCATTATCATCACTTGGCCCTCCGGCTTTCCTTGCCCACATTAAAGCACCATTGGGGTCATATTTGGCTATAAAAATGTCAGTCCCACCGGAACTAGTGAGAGCTGTTTGATTAGGTTCTCCTACACCAAAGGTCACTATTTCACGGAAATACCCTGTAACGAGACTATTGCCTGAGCCGTCCGTGGCTATCCCATATCCATCATCATCGGATGTTCCTCCGGCTTGCTTGGCCCACACTAAGGCTCCATTAGGGTCATATTTGGCTACAAAAATGTCATCACTGCCTGAACTAGTGAGAACTGTTTGATTAGTTTCTCCCGCACCAAAGGTTGCCGTTTGACAGAAATACCCTACAACAAAACTATTGCCTGAACCATCCGTGACAATACCATTTCCACTATCCCAACTTAGGCCTCCGGCTAGTTTTGCCCACAATAGAGCACCGTTAGGATCATATTTAGCTACAAAAATGTCATGAATGCCGGAACTTGTAAGAATTGTTTGGTTAGCCTCTCCCGTACCAAAGGTTGCCGTTCCGTAGAAACAACCTGTAACGAGACTATTACCTGAACCGTCTGTGGCTATGCTATATCCCTCATCCGCTAATGTTCCTCCGGCTTTCTTAGCCCAAACTAAAGTACCGCTTGGATCATATTTGGCAACAAAAATTTCACGATCGCCCAAACTTGTAAGAGTTGTCTGATTGCCCTCTCCCGCACCAAAGGTCGCCGTTCCTCCGAAATACCCTGTAACGAGACTATTACCTGAACCGTCTGTGGCTATGCCATAGCCATATTCCCATAATGTTCCTCCGGCTTTCTTAGCCCAAACTAAAGCACCATTAGGGTCATATTTGGCTACAAAAATGTCATCACCACCGGAACTTACAAGAATTGTTTGGTTTGCCTCTCCTGTACCAAAGATCGCTGTTCCTGAAAAACGCCCTATAACTAGACTGTTGCCTGAATTGTCTGTGGCAATGCCCTTTCCACTATCCCAATTTCCACCTCCGGATTGCTTGGCCCAACCTTGGGGATAAACAACATTAAGAATCAAAAGGAAAACTAATACAAAAAATGAATTGCATCTTTTCACCCCAACCTCCCTACCATTGTTTTAATAATACAGTTAGTCAGCGCAATAGGTACCGTTCTGAGGGTTAATATTACCATCCGGCATATACTCAA
>JAHJCW010000215.1 GCA_018812885.1 bacterium
GATGAAAAACGACAATGAACTCATCCGACAATATCAAAACGGGAGCGTTACTGCATTCGACGAATTGGTGCGACACCATCTTGACGAAACCTATAACTTTTTTATCAAGATCACCAATGACCAAATGGATGCGGAAGATTTGGCGCAGGATGTTTTTCTTAAATTATACAAAAGTCTTAGAAAATTTAGGTTCGAAGCGAATTTCAAGACCTATTTATATCGTGTTAACATCAATGCAGCAAATAATTATTTGGGACGAAGCAAATGGCGCAAATGGCTGCATCTTGAGGACAGTCCCGAACAAACTGATGACAGTCCCGGAGCAGAATCCGATTGGACTAAACAGGAACTATGGAATGCAGTCGCAAAGCTGCCCAAAACGCAGAGAATGGTAATTACGATGCGAGTAGCGCAGAATATGCCACATAAGGATATTGCTTCCATTATTGGCATAAGTGAAAGCTCAGTTAAAACTAGTTATCATTACGGGATTAATCAGTTAAAAAAACAGTTAGGAAATGTGAAATGAATATTGAAAAACAAATTCAAAATTTATTTTCTGAAGATCAAAATCATATTAATGTAGACAATTTCTTAGATAAGTTGCATAAAACACATGAAAATAAAATACGTAAACAGCAACGTTTTGCCTATGGAATATCAGCTATGGCTGTCATTTTGATTGTTGGCATTTTTACGTTTACTCAGTTGACAAATGATGCATCGGATATTCAATATGAGGAATATCTTCTGAGTGAGGATATTACCGAGGAAATGGCAGAAGAATATTATGATGAATTGGCAGTTTATCTCGTTGAAAATAGTGATGATATTTGGTCGACAATGGAGTTTTTCTATGATACGAATTATCAAACAATTAATAATATGGAGATTCAATTATGAAAAAAATAATAATAGTAATTTTAGCAACTGTAATGATTTCATCACTAATTGCGCAATCTAGAACAAATCAATTTCCGAGAAATCACAAACCGATAGGAGTGATTGGTATGAAACATAATATGGATCATCCGGGTCCGCAAGGGTTTGGCCAACCAAGCGAGCGTATGGAAATGATGATGACTTGGAAATTGACCGAAGAATTAGAGCTTACGCCGGAACAAGCTGATAAATTCTTCCCAAGAATGAAAGTTCATCGTGATAATATGAAGAAAATTGATACTGAAATACGTGAGGCAGTAAAGGACTTGCAAGATAAAGTTAAAGATGACGAAGAGATATCTGATAAAGAATTCAATACCGTATTTGAAAAAGTAAGCAGTTTAGAGAAGCAGAAGATTGATGAAAAAACACGTTTTATGAATGAATTGAAAGGAATTTTGGAAAATACGCAACGCGTTAAGTTGACAATGTTCAAGGATAGATTTGCAAAAGATATGCAAGAGCAAATTCGTGCAAAACGTAAGGCGATGGCAAAATAATACTTAATACGGTTCAAATTATAGGAACAATACTTCAGATAAAAACCCCATATAAGCGGGGTTTTTGATTTTCCAAAAATGGCACATATTTGTCATTCCCGACTAAATCGGGAATGACAAAAAAAGTGTAGAGTCATAAAGAACTGCAAAAGGAAGAATTTTGTTTATATTATAATCCTTTACTTAGGATGAGATACATGATTATATAATAGATACCCGCCTTCGCGGGTATGACACCGAGATTAATATTCCCCCCGATTCATCGGGGGGAATTATATTATTAATTTAGATTCCGCATCAAGTGCGGAATGACATTAAGTATTAAAGTTCTTTAAGATTCTTAAGTAAGTCTGTTAGCATTTGTTTGGCATCGCCAAATACCATGATAGTATTATCAAAACCGAATAATTCATTTTGAATACCGGCAAATCCGGGATTCATAGTACGTTTATTGACAATGACTGTACGTGATTTATCAACATCCAAAATTGGCATACCATAGATTGGGCTTGATTTATCATGACGTGCAGCCGGATTCACAACATCGTTTGCACCAAGTACTAACGCAACATCGCAAGTTTCAAATTCCGGATTAATTTCGTCAAGGTCTTTCAAATGGTCATAAGGTACATTGGCTTCTGCCAATAATACATTCATATGACCGGGCATACGTCCTGCGACAGGATGAATTGCATAGAGCACCTTTTTACCTTTGCTCTCAAGGTAATCGGCAACTTCACGAGCGGCATGTTGAGCTTGTGCTACTGCTAAACCATAGCCGGGAACGATGATAACTTTATCGGCAGCGTCGAATATCATTGCAGCTTCTTCGGTGGAATAACTCTTGATATTCATCTGTTGCCCCACTCCGCCGCTTGCACTTTCTTGTGATAAACCAACCGCACCAAAGATTACATTCGGTAAGGAACGGTTCATACCTTTACACATAATATTTGTAAGGATAAGACCAGAAGCACCAACCAATGCACCACTAATGATCAGTCCATTGTTTAATAATACAAATCCGGTTGCGGCTGCTGCAATTCCTGAATAGGAGTTCAAGAGTGATATCACAACCGGCATATCGGCACCACCGATAGGAATAACAAGTGTAATTCCTATTAGAGCAGCAAACACTATTAATCCGATGAAATACCAATACATATTTGCAGGAACAACAACAACTCCAACCGCAAATGCGATAATTAATAACGCAATGATGGCGTTTAATACTTTTTGTCCTTTAAAGACAATAGGTTGACCGGAGATGAACCCTTGCAGTTTACCGAAAGCAACAAAACTTCCGGTAAATGTTAAAGTACCTACAAACACACTTAAGGCGATTGTTGATAATAAAAATGTGCTTGAATCGGTTGTACCAGCTTTAGTATAAAACTCCGCTGCGGCTACTAAAGCAGATGCACCACCGCCAAAACCGTTGAATATCGCAACCATTTGCGGCATTCCGGTCATTTTTACTTTTATTGCAAA
>JAHJCW010000018.1 GCA_018812885.1 bacterium
CTTTGCACAACCTTTTAAATTCGATATTATTGAGTTCCAATCTTTCAATTACTTCTCCCCACGCTTGCGGTAAAACATAATAGTCGGGCTTTGTTACTTGTATTCCGGGAGTAAAATAATTGTAAACGGGAATTTGCTTGGTCCACGGTTTATCCCGATTATAATACAGTCGGTCGAAGCCAGTAACTTTTGATGGTTTATATTCAGCTTCGTAACCATTAAAATTTATTAGATCATATCGAGTAGTATCGATTTCCCATGTTAATGTGAATAATTCTTGAGATTTAATAGATTCATTTGCTTTCTCTCGCAAAGCGATAATATTCTCCGAATTTGTTTTAGCAAAATCCAATACGGAATTCAGGAAGGCAATTGTTGACTCCACTCTTTCAGCATATGTTTTGAACATATGTGCTTCTGAGATGAATGAGAAAGTATTAAATAATGTTCCATAACCATTTGAAAAACGAGGTGAACTAACACCTGACCATAAACCTGATTCCGGAGTTTCATTAATAGGGGATACATATGGTACTGAGGGAAATCCGGCATTCTCCATAGAAGCATACAGACTTGACAGTAATTCATTTTTCACAAAGTTTTGCATGACTGGTGGATAGGATAAGGGATGTGGACTGAGTAATGTCATTACATGCTGATAGTCTGCGCCGTCAGTTGTGTGTGTATCAATAAAGAAATCGGGATTCCATTCATGGAATATTTTGGTGATTGATTTAGCATTTTTTGAATTGAGTTTGATAAAATCACGATTTAGATCAAGATTACGTGCATTTCCGCGGAATCCGTATTCTTCAGGTCCGTTTTGATTGGCGCGTGATGTAGAATTACGATTCAGTACTCCACCAATATTGTAAGCGGGAATTATTCCAATTATCACATTCTCAGGAATTTTATTGTTGCGTAATAGATTCTCAGCAAATTCTATTGATGCATCTACACCGCACGGTTCACCGGGATGAATAGCATTATTTATCATTATCATGCATTTACCGTTTGACCTATATGTAGATGGATTAAATTCTTTATCGGATGAGATAACAAACAAGTGCAGTGGTTTACCAATATCGGTAAGACCGTAAGTCAATAATTTGGCAGATTTATATTGTTTATCGAGTTGTTTGTAATATGAAATTGCCTCATCATAGGTTGGAGTAATATTTTCGTTATATTTTAATGGAATTTGTCCAAATAGTGATGAAGATAAAAATATGATTATTAATGTACGCATTATTTAACTCCTTTTATTTTAATAAAATTTTAATTTTTTCTACCATAGCATCGAATTCTTCTATGTTAAACAAACGAGTAAGATGGGCTATTTTGCCATTTTTATCGATTATTACATTTCGTGTAACACCACTATTTTTATCAGCAAATGATCCAAATATTTCTGCTCCGGGATCTAAAGCTAATGAATAGGTTATTTTCATGTCTTCCGCAAATTTAATAACTTTTTCAGCTGGTTCATCCATATCAATGCCTATAACGATCAGTTCATCGCATTTCAAGTCCTGCACAATATCTTTTTCAATGTGCGGCATTTCCTGCCGACAAACCGAGCACCAACTCGCTGTAAATTGAAGCATTATCACCTTACCTTTTAAATCGGCAAAGGGTGTAGAATCACCATTAGGGAATGTTAAGGTAAACTCAGGACTTGGCTCGCCAATTTTGACATAAAATCCAATACTGTTTGCATGCTGTTGTGCGAATATCGATGAAAGGGTAAATAGCAAAATTGATATAAACAAACGCATTATATTTACAAATTTTCCCACCAATTTTCACTGGGAATATCTCCATCGATTATAAATGTTTGTCCAATAAGAGGTGTAGCAATCGTTAAATTTCTTGCTTCAGCTTCCTTTACAAATCTTTAAATTGGTTCAGACCAGCTATGAGTACTCAAACTAAATTTGCCCCAGTGAATTGGTAACGCAACTTTCGCCTGCACATCTAAACTTGCCTGAACACCTTGCTCAGGAAACAGATGAATATTTTTCCATCTTGGGTTGTATGCACCATTTTCTATGAAAACTATATCAAAAGGTCCATACTTCTCTCCGATCTTCTTGAACTCATCGAAATAACCACCATCTCCGCTAATATAAAAATTATTTGATTCGGATTTTATAATCCACCCACCCCACAATGTTGCAAAACAATCTCTTAGGGCTCTACCACTAAAATGTCTTGTGGGAGTAAATGTAAAATCAATATTCTCATATGAAAAATTATCATACCAATCAAATTCTTCAATTTTATCATCAGTCACACCCCATTTCAATAAATGTGCTTTATTACCCAAAGGGACCAAAAACTTATCAACTCTTGTATGTATATCTTTAATTGTTTTGTAATCCAAATGATCATAGTGGTCATGTGTTATAAGGACTACGTCAATTTTATTTGGTAAATCTTTCGCGCAAATATTATTCTCATATTCAAATGGTGTTGGTCCTAATATCGCAGAAAAAGGCGATGCGTTATTAAAAACTGGATCGACAATAATTATTCTTTTTTCTAGCTTAAATAAAATTGTTGAATGACCAAACCAAGTGATGGAATTGTCATCTTTAGTAGCAAAATTTGTTTTATTAAATTTTACACATGGCAATGGATTCTTTGGTCTTTTTCCAATGTTCACATTGGCGATATAGTGACTATTGTAATCTTCGCCTTTTCGAAAGTCCATCTTGGTAGGTAATAGATTCTGAAATTTACCATTAATAAAATTAGGTGAATTCTCAATAATAGTTTTAGAAGCACCTTTAGAATTGTCACCAAAGACTGGCGCAAAATTCACAAACAAGATTACAGTTATTGTAAGGGTTATAATTGTATATAAAATCATTTTTAAGATATTAATTATGTTTATTTTGAAATTCAA
>JAHJCW010000216.1 GCA_018812885.1 bacterium
AAAAAATATTGAAATTGAAAGAAAATCTAAACATATTGAAATAAAAGAAATTGGTCTAGTTAATTATGTTAAAAATAAAATTATTTTCAAAGTGACAAGTTCAAAAGGAACATATATTCGTGTTTTGGGTAGTGATATTGCAAAAGCATTAGGTACAGTAGGACATCTATCGACACTCGTTAGAACATCTGTAGGAGAATATTTTGTTGAAGATGCAATTCGAATAGAGGAATTTGAAAAACAGTGGAAAAATATTTCAGCATAGAAAATATTCCTCAATTTAAAAAAAGTATAGTTACGATTGGTACTTTTGATGGTTTGCATCGTGGTCATCAAGAGATTTTAAAACATTTGGTGTCGTTAGGACAAGGCAAAGGAATTGAATCTATTGTAGTAACGTTTGATCCACATCCTCGGCTGGTATTAACAAATGATAACATATCACTTATACAAAGTTTAGAACAAAAATTGAAGATATTTGAAAAATTGCAAATTGACAACGTAATTGTAATTCCATTCACGCAAGAATTTGCGAAACTATCAGCTAAAGCTTTTTTAGATTCAATTATAAAACCAAAATTAAATCCTGATCATATTGTTATTGGATATGACCATCATTTTGGTAAAGACAGAGAAGGTTCTCCCAAATTTATGGAGAACTATTGCAAAGAAAACAACATCGGATTAGATATTATTAATCCAGTTTCTGATGAAGGACATACGATATCCAGTACAGGTATTAGAGATTTGATAAAAAATGGTTTTGTACGGCGTGCTTCATTTGAATTAGGAAGTGTATTTGGATTTTATGCAATTGTTGTGCACGGAATAGGTAGGGGACATTTGCTCGATTATCCAACTGCAAATATAATTCCGATAGAAGAAAATCAATTATTACCGAAACCGGGAGTATATTTTACTCGTGGAAGAGTTGATGGACATCAATTGTATGGTATGTGTAACTTTGGGGTTAGACCGACATTCAGTGAGAACGAATTGATTATGGAAGTTCACCTTTTTAATCCTGAGATCACTGATTTATATCAACGTAAGGTTTATATCGAATTTTTAGAAAGAATTCGAGATGAGAAGAAATTCAAATCTGAAGATGATTTGAAAAAACAATTAATTAATGATGAAATATTATGTAAAAGTCTGCAGAAAAAATATGAGCAGACGTAAATAGGAGAAAATATGCCACTAAGCGCAGAGAAGAAAAAAGAGATTATTTCCAAATATGGAAAAAATGATAGTGATTCAGGTTCAGCAGAATCACAAATTGCATTGCTGACACAAAGAATTCGCGATTTAACAGAGCATGTAAAAGTTCATAAAAAGGATAAACATACTCGTCACGGACTTGTAAAATTGGTGTCGCAACGTAAAAGAATGATAAAGTATTTAATAAAAACAAATCCCGAGTCTTATAACAAATTAATAAAAGATTTAGGAATTAGAGGATAACATATTTAATGAAAATATATAAAAGAGAAATCGGCGGAAGGACTCTAAGTATTGAAACGGGAAAGATTGCTCGCCAATCCGATGGTGCCGTTATGGTTACTTACGGAGAAACTACAATTTTAACGGCAGTTAATGCTGCTAATGAACCAAGAGAAGGGATAGATTTTTTCCCATTGCAGGTTGAATATCGTGAACGACATTATGCAGGTGGAAAAATCCCGGGCGGTTTTTTCAAGCGTGAAGCAAGACCATCAGAAAAGGAAATCTTAACAAGCCGTTTAACTGATAGGCCAATACGCCCGTTATTTCCCAAAGATTTTAAGAATGAGACACAAGTAATTATTACAGCTCTTTCAAGTGATAGTGAAAATCCGGCCGGGGGATTGGCAGGAATTGGCGCATCAGCTGCATTGTCAATATCAGATATACCGTGGAATGGTCCGATTGCTACGGTTACAGTTGGAATGGTTAATGATAAGTTTGTGATTTTTCCAACGATAGATGAGATGAAAACGTCAAAAATTGAATTAATCGTTTCAGGAAATGAAAAATCAATTGTAATGGTTGAGGGTGAAGCTAATTTTATATCGGAAGAAACTTTAATAGAAGCTCTTAAATTCGCTCATAATACAATAATTGAGATTATTGATCTACAAAAAGAGATGGTTAGAGATCTTAATGTTGTAAAACGTGATATTCAAGCAGTTGAAAAAAATAAAAAACTTGAAACTCAAGTTGAGAAATTAGTTGAAA
>JAHJCW010000217.1 GCA_018812885.1 bacterium
CGATTTTGAGAGTTTCTATAATCTTAGAAAAAGTAAAATAGAAACTGAATTGAAAAGGATACTAAAATAAAGCACATGCTGGCAACAACAGCTCATACGCAATGCGGGTTTCAGAGGTTTAGCAAGTTTAGTTCCCGCAGGCAAGGTTTGTCTCGGTTGATAGGGACATAACCACGCAATCCCGCACTGCGCATAGCTGCGACCGTTACCAGATATCACCAGATAATATCGTATATTTTCACTTCGCTATTAATAATGTTTTAATACGCTTACAAAATCGGAAATAGTACTATCACTATAAACAACAACTTGTTAAAATAATATGAAAAAATTATCAATTTGGCAAAATGCATTAAATCGTTTAAAAACTGGAAATGGTAATTTCGTTAACGATAACCTATATAACAAATTTCAAGATTCAATTCGAAGGAAGGATGTGCTCGATGGTCAAAATCCATTCGCAGTTATCCTCACCTGTTCCGACAGTCGCGTAGTCCCGGAATTAATATTCGATACCGGTATTGGCGAGCTGTTTGTTATCCGTGTAGCCGGGAATATTGCAAATACATCAACAATTGCTAGTATTGAATATGCAGTTGCACATTTAAATGTTAAATTGATTGTTGTGTTAGGTCATCAAAATTGTGGGGCGATTACTACGGCGTTGACAGGTGATAATAATGGAAAAAACCTTGATCATTTACTAAGTTTCATTCAACCGGCAATTTCTTTATCAGATAGCAAAAGGGTTGATAGCGTTTCACTTATACATACCAAGCTGACGGCAGATAAACTAATTGTAGAGTCTCATATTATCGCAAAAGCGATAGAAAACGACGCTCTTAAAATTATCCCGGCTTATTATAATCTTGAATCAGGCAAAGTAGATTTCTTTGAATAATTACGATGTTATTGTTGTCGGCGCGGGCGTAGCCGGATTAATTGCAGCTGGACGAGCAGCCGAGTTGGGGGCAAATGTATTAGTAGTAGAAAAAATGCGCCGTCCCGGTATAAAATTATTAATCACCGGTAAAGGTCGTTGCAATATCACCAACTCAGATGATATTGAAGATTTCATGAAAAATGTCCATCCAAACGGACGTTTTTTGAAACATGCGTTATTTACTTTTTTCTCAAAAGATATTATCGATCTATTACATAATTATGGCGTTGAAACCATCGTTGAAAGAGGGGGAAGGGTTTTTCCAACTAGTAATAAATCTGTAGATATTCTAAACGCCTTATTATCAAATGCAACAAAACAGGGTGCTGAGTTCCGTTATAATTGTAAAGTAACTAATCTTTTAATTAATCAAGATGGTGTTACCGGCGTAGAAATAATTGAAAATGAACAAAAAAAACAAATAACTGCCAAGAAAGTTATTATATGCACCGGCGGTAAATCTTATCCGGCCACCGGCTCAACCGGAGATGGATACATTCTTGCAAAATCTGTAGGACATACTATTGAACAGCCCTTTCCGGCTTTAGTGCCGATAGTCACAAAGGGGAATATTGCTGGTCAATTGCAAGGACTTGCTCTAAAAAATGTTAAAGTTACTGTTCGAGTGAATTGCAAAAAACAGACCGAAGCATTTGGCGAAATGCTTTTTACACATTTTGGGTTATCGGGACCAATTATATTAACATTAAGCAGATTTATTGTTAAGGAACTTATCAACAATAATAAAATTGATATTTCTATTGATCTAAAACCTGCCCTCGATAATCCAAAACTAGATAACCGTCTAATACGTGATTTAAACAAATACGGTAAAAAACAGATCGAGAACATTTTTAAGCTTTGGCTTCCTGCCAAATTAATACCGGTTTTTATTAAAGAATGTGGCATTGATCCTACTAAAGAAGGGCATCAGATTACAGGTCCTGATAGGAATAAAATTAAGTCTCTAATGAAAGATTTTAGATTTGAGATAACCGGAAACCGCTCTTTCAAAGAAGCAATTATTACTGCCGGTGGAATTAATACCAAAGAAATTGATCCGAAAACTATGCAATCAAAATTAGTAAAAAATCTGTACTTTGCCGGTGAGGTTATAGATGTAGATGCAAATACCGGTGGGTATAATCTGCAAATTGCCTATTCTACCGGATGGTTAGCCGCTGAATCTTCCGTGAAATCAATTAAAGAGAATATTTAGACGCAAACTGTTTCCATCAACTTTGCACATACTAAGTTCGGATCCATGTTGGCTGCCGGACGGCGGTCTTCTAAATACCCCTTACCTTCTTTGGCAGTAGCCAAAGGAATTCTTACTGAAGCACTTCTATCACTTATACCATATCGGAATTCGTCAATCTTACAGGTTTCATGCAATCCAGTTAATCGTTCTTCATTATGAGCACCGTAAATGACCATATGTTCAGTATGTTTTTTTTCTAATTTTTTACAGGCTGCTTCGATTATTTTTATACCGCCGTCTTCACGCATCGCTTTCGTACTAAAATTTGTGTGTGCTCCGGCACCGTTCCAGTCACCGGATACAGGTTTTGGATGAAGGGTGGCACTAACTTTAAAATCTTCGCCAATGCGATATAATAACCAGCGCGCTAGCCAGGTTTGATCAGCAGCTTCTAAAGCACTAAGCGGTCCAATTTGAAATTCCCACTGTGCAGGCATTACTTCGGCATTGATGCCGGAAATTTCCAAACCTGCCCGAATACAGGCATCCATATGTGCTTCAACGATCGGTCTGCCAAAAACTTCATCGGCGCCTACGCCGCAATAATAACCACCCTGAGGTGCGGGGAAACCATTGTCGGGCCACCCGAGAGGTTTGAATCCTTGAAATAAGGTATATTCCTGCTCAATACCAAACCAAGGTTCATGTTCTTTATATTTTTCAGCTAATTCTCTTAGTTTCGCACGGGTGTTAGTTTTGTGTACAGTGCCATCGGCATTAAAAACTTCACATAAAACAATTACATTGTTACTGCCACGAATTGGATCAGAAATATATTTAACCGGTTTTAGCACACAATCACTATTATGTCCGGTTGCCTGCATTGTACTAGAACCGTCAAATCCCCATAATGGCAGATCGTCAATGCTGTTTACTTTTCCGTTAAGTATTTTAGTTTTTGAACGTAATTTTTCCGTAGGCTTGTGTCCATCCATCCAAATATATTCTGCTTTAATTTTTGTCATTTATTTTCCTCTATTTTACCAATTTCCCTAAATCTATTTCCGTTGTCTCTTTAAATGTTGATAAAACAAACATTGTATGTGTTCTTACAACTCCGGACCACGATTGTATTTGACCCAATAGCTTCTCCAGATCTTCCGAGTTACGCGCTCTAATCTTTAATAAGTGACTCCCCTCACCTGTTATGGAGTGGCATTCCAATATATTTTTATTCATAGTTGACTTCTGAACAACATGCCGATATAAATCTGAAGGTGTGCAATCTACAATTATAAAAGCCGTCACATCATAACCCAAATTTTTTGCTTGGAGAATTGCTACAAAATCTTTTATATATCCTAAATCAACCAACTTTTTTATTCTCTCTGTTACTGCCGGTACGGATAATCTAACCTCCGAGGCAATTTCACTAGCACTCATACGTGCATTTTGCTGAAGTAAATTCAGTATTTCAATATTTACCGCATCTAACATAACGCATAAATATATTAAGGAA
>JAHJCW010000218.1 GCA_018812885.1 bacterium
AAAGGATATAGTAATATTAAAACTGCCGAAGGAATAGCATGTTCTGCGGTATTTGGAAATACAACATTAACTAGAGGTTTTGCCAACATGATGTTTTGAGCGGTTTCACCAGGCAAATCATCGGAACAATTATTTTTAAGTCTTTCTATTAGTGTATCAATGTCAATCATATTTGTAATATCTCAATAGTTAAAGTTATTAATAATTACACTTAAAGCAGAATAACTCTCTATACATGAAGATAAAACACATTATTTGGGACTGGAATGGTACATTACTGAATGACAGCTGGCTGTCGATAACGGCAATAAATATTTTATTAAAGAAATACAATCTGCCTGCCATAGATAAAGAAAAATATCTTGAAATATTCACTTTTCCGGTAATTAAATATTATGAAAAATTAGGATTTGATTTTGATAAGACTCCTTTCAGTATAGTAGGCACTGAATTTATAAAAGAATATACCGATCGAATGTATGAAGCTAAAATGCAAGATGGCGCGCGGGAGTCTTTAAATTATTTTTATGAAATAGGTATAACCCAATCCTTGCTTTCAGCTGCCAAACAGCAAATGCTGGAGAATCTGATGAAATTTCACGATCTGGAAAAGTATTTTCTAAAAATATCCGGCTTAACAGATCATTATGCCAATAGTAAAGTTGATGTAGGTAAATCATGGATTAAAGAACTTAAATATAATCCTAATGAAGTACTATTGATAGGCGATACCCTACACGATGTTGAAGTAGCAGATGAAATTGGAACTGATTGTGTACTCGTAGCCCAAGGCCATACTACATATGACCGATTAAAATCTTCTTGTAGGAATGTTTTCCATAATTTAAATGAATTTAAAGGATGGTATATTAAACAATGAAACTAATATCAAAAAATATGAAGGCAACTTGGTTTATAAGATATTTTGGATTAAGCAAGGTACCTTTAATATTTTACTGTCGACCTACTGTGGTAAAGCTAACAGAAGAAACTACTGTAATTAAAATTCCCTATAAGCGCAGGAATAAAAATCATCTTAAATCAATGTATTTTGGTGCTTTGGCGGTAGGGGCGGATGTTGCGGGTGGTATGTTGGCTATGGATTTAATACGCAAAAGTGGACGTAATATTTCATTAGTTTTTAAAGATTTTAAGGCAGATTTTTTAAAGCGCCCCGAAGGAGATACTCATTTTACTTGTAATGATGGACTAGCTGTGAAAAAATTAATAGATGCAGCAACTAAAACCAGCGAAAGGGTAAATATGCCCTTAAAAATAACCGCCATCGTCCCCAAAATATCAGGTAATGAACCGGTGGCGGAATTTGTTCTGACTTTATCTTTAAAAGATAAATCTAAATAGTAAGTATTAATTAATTAGTCTTCTTAGGTCTCCAAGCCCTTCACGGATACTTTTCTTTAAAGTTTCTACTCCGTCTATAATTAAATCCACATCATTAGGAAATGGAACAGAAGTGTTCTTAAGTAATTCTTTTGATTCATCGGATAAAGCATTTATATCACCAACAGCACGCGCTGAAATATGCTCAAAAACGCTTTCAGCTCCAACAGGAACTTGTTTAATTACTTTACGGGGTTTATTTTGTACTAATTCAATATCGCCTTCCAGCTTTGCAGCTTTATATTGATGTGTTTCAATTAAAGTGCAGGAAATCGTACGTTTTTTAGGTACTTTTATATCATTACCTTGCGAATCTTTAACAACATTACCTTTATCATCTAAAACGTATTCCCACCCATCCTCGATTTCTTTAGAATCCATACGATCCTTTTGCTGTACTTGCTCCGCAGAAACTTCAATTTTCTTAAGATTGATAATAGTGAAATAATCGTAATAAGTGTTATCGCTAGGATTGGTTGTATGAAATTCAATCCATTCCGAATTAAAATCGGTAACACCGAATGCCATTAAATCATTTTTGAATTGCTCTGGTAGATTAAGCTGAGTTTTGTTCTCAAATGATACAAAAACTCGACTGATTCCTTTCCAATGTGCATCTTCAATTAATTGATTTATATTGTTAATATTACCTGCATATTCCTTGGCTTTCTGAAATTCGTAATAAGCCTGACGATATGATTCTTTGTCGCCTTTTTTCATTAATTCATTGGCGTGATTCCAAAAATAATCCGCAGCTTTTCGTTTGGCCTGAATGATTTCAGAATCATAATCGAAATATTCATAGTCAATTATTTTATCACCAAACTGTAATGGTAAAACAGTGCTAACTAAAGACTGACGGTCTTTTAAGTTGGAATAGCGCTCGAAGATTTCATCCCAATTATATGGACTTCCCTCTTCTTTTAAAAATTTAATTCTATCATGATCTTGTTGGTTTGCTAATAGATAGGCTTTGTCTAGTACTTCAATCTGCTCTTGGTCAGTAGGGTCTACTCTTAATTGTTTTACAGCAGTTTTAATAGCTTCATCATAATTCCCGCGTTGTAATTGTTTTAGTGATGAGGCACAACTCGCAACTAATAACGCCATTACAGTAAATAAGATGATTTTTTTCATGATAGCTTTTCTCCTAATTATATTATTATATGCAGATAAACTTACTAAATATTAATTTTGATTACTGATAAAATCTCCATTATTAATTCACAAAGCAATATCAATAACTATTTTAAAAACACTAATTTTTTATTTTTAATTTCGCTTCCCATTCGAATTTGTACAATATAAATGCCTGCTGTAACAATGTCATTGTGTTTATCAATTCCATTCCAGGCAATTGTATTATAACCGCGATCATGTTTTTTATTATCTATTAATTTGATGATTTCTTCTCCTAATAAATCATAGATAATTATTGAAACATTTGTTCGTTTTGGCAAATCAAACCCGATAAGTGTGGAATGGTTAAACGGATTCGGATAATTTTGATCAAGATGTAATTTTGCGGGAGCAAACGAACGACCATCAACAATCAATGCAATATTATTATTTATTGCGTCGGTTTCTAAATCACCATCAGTAGCGATAATACTAAAGGCACCATTTGCGATTGAAACCGTATCAGTAATCGCTAATATATCTTTAAATAGATATTCAATATTTGTAGAACTTAAGCTGTATTTTATAGTGCTGACAAATCTCCGTCAAATATAATATCATAAAAAATATCCTCGCTTTCAATATCAGAGGATGCTTCCCAACTAACTAAAAAAGGATTTAAATAATTTGATTTATTAATTACTATGGTTGAATCACTGTTTGGTGAGATTATTGCGAAGTCAGAAGGTTTATCATTAACCGATGTAATTTCAACCGGTATGGTGTATGATGTTGAGTCTTCGCCTCCGAAATCAGTACCACCGTTATCAGACATAGTTAACGTTATTGTTGATGAGCCAAAAACGTTAGGAATCGTTGAAAAAGTTAAGGTTGCAGTTATATCGGGACTATTATAACTAAGCTCAGGATGTGGCAATATATCAGTATTATTAGACTGAACTGATATATTAATTTGTTGACCTGTTTCCCAGGGCCCAGCTTGAATCCCCGTTAATTCAATAGTTGTTTCAGAGTCTTCGATAATTTGAATCTTCTCCAATAAATTGAATATTGGTGGGTCGTTTATCGGTAAAATATTTATATTAAACGTTGTTGAGGATGTATCTATACCCCCATTAGTTGTTCCACCATCATCAATAACCAGTACGGTCATCGGAATAATTCCGAAGGCATTATCCACCGGATCTATAATGACTAATCCGGTATCTTCGGGACTAATATATAGAATATTGCTAATCTTAACGTGCGATGTATCATCGGTAAAAGCAATCACCTTGAGATTTTGGAATTCATTAGTTGGACCGGCATTAATGCCAGTAATTGGTAATATAATATTATGAGAATCTTCAATTGAATACAAATTTGGCATTGAATCAATGTGTGGAGCATCGTTAACAGGTTCTACATTAATTATAACTATATTTGTATCTATACTGGCACTGCCAAAACTATCCACTACTCTAAATGTAAATTCAGCATAGTTTTCTCCAAACTCATCCAAATTGGGAGTGAATACGAGTTTTGATATATCATCACATATTATTGAAGAATCAATGGCAATATCATTGTAACTGAAATATTCATAGTGGTTTGATATAATGAAAATTAATTTATCCAAAGAATGATTATCTGCATCAGTAAACGGAAAATCAATTGAACTAAATGAATGAGGGGTATCTTCTAAAAATGTTACAGTCGTATCGGTACTTACGGGATGTGATTTAGTTATGATATTTACTATGTTTGATATTTGTCCCTGATTGCCGGATATATCTACTGCTTTCACTCCATAGTAGTAATTGGTTGCGGGTTTATATAATACGTCAATAAAATCGTTCTTGGGTGCGTATACAGTACCAATGATATTAGAAGCTAGTTGAATATCGGTGAGAACTGTATCTCGATATATATAATACTTTTCTAGATCCAGTTCACTATTGGTTGCCCAGCTAATTTTAACAGAGTCAACTTCCATAGTTATTTGTAAATTTGTCGGAGCAGCGGGGGGGGTATTATCTATTGTTTTTCCAGCGACCGCAGCAGTTCTACTACTAGCATTATTATGATCATCCACTG
This sequence comes from bacterium, assembly GCA_018812885.1. Lineage (GTDB taxonomy): Bacteria > Fidelibacterota > Marinisomatia > Marinisomatales > JAHJCW01 > JAHJCW01. The sequence goes on from JAHJCW010000218.1 coordinate 4,618, forward strand.
CGTCAAGTGAATAATAGTAGATGTGATCAATTATTACAGTATTATCTGTAAATGTTGTGTCAGGTTTCAGTTTATAGCCTAGATAGTTCTGAAAACCATCCTTCTCGTAACTTCGAAATATTCTGTATGACCATAGATCATCTTCCGTGTTAGAGTGCCATTCAAGATTAATATTATTCAAACCTGGTATTATTGTGAGTCCGGTAGGTGTATCGGGTGGATGATTATATGGGATATCAGATATTGAAAGAGCTTTTTGTATGGCATCATATGCAACTTCAGCCATTATTTCTGTGCCAACACTGTTAGGATGTACACCATCAATGAAAAGTTCCGGTTTCCCATCTAATGCATTATAAAAATCTGCTATTGTGAGACTTAATTCATCGGCTACCTGCTTGATCATTGGAATGATTTCATCTATAATCGGAGCATTTCTCTGTCCGGCGGATTCATCAAAAACGGGTGGTGGTAGACTTAGAATGAAAACCGGATCTTCACTGCCGGGATAATTTTGATAATCATCAATTAAATCATAATAATCTTCCTTGAAATGTTCCTTTTCAACCCAATTGTCTTCATCGCTATCGTTAGTACCTAATAGAATAATTACTATATCATGAGGAGTTGCGATTGAATATACCCACTGTTGGGATCCAATATATGGTAATTCGGTATATTTGAGTAAGGTTCTGCCGGGCGCCCCATAATTTTTCACAATATAATCATTACCCAAAAGAACGGATAGGCGGGAAGGATAACTTTCTGTTGCGGGATCGGATAGTTTACTTCCCCAAGTTATACTATTCCCTATACATGCGACATTGATTTGGGCATTAATGTGGCAAAAAATTGATATTAATACAAAACAAATAATAGATATATTGCTTTTACGCATCTTTGTACTATTGTATTTCCTTTTATAAAGGGTATAAAAATAATTAATT
>JAHJCW010000219.1 GCA_018812885.1 bacterium
CGAAGATGCATTCTTAATATCATTTGGAATAGCTCCAATTCAACAGCTTCAAATTGGTGGTACGGTAAAAATATTACAAAACCAACTACCAAATATTGATGGAAATATTATTGGCAAAGGTGTCGGTTTTGATTTTGGTATATCATATAATTACAATGATAATCTTAATTTTGCTGTTGTTTTTAAAAATATTAATTCCGCTTATCAATGGTCAAATAAATTGACTGATGATTTAGGTAGAATGTATAAAGATGAATTTCCGATACAGATTAGAACAGGGACGCAATATAAAATCAATTCCATGATCATCGTTGGGGATGTTGGATCATATATTGCAGAGAACGAACTATTAGGTTTGGATTATCGAATAGGAACCGAATACAGTTATAATAATAATTATTCTTTTCGTGCTGGATATCGAAATGATCGCCTATCTTTTGGCGTTGGTTTAAAGTATCAACAATTTGATAAATTTACATCATTAATTGACTATGCAATCGTGGTAGAACCGGTTGCATGCTTAACTCATGTATTATCATATGCGGTTAATTTTTAAAATAATAACATCAGTAATAATTTTCCAAAGTCTAATGTTTGGAATTGGAACGCAATTTCTGGCAATTCCGCAAAATTCGATGGAATTAATAATTGGGATAAATCCCGGATTAAATAATATTACAAATAAACCGATTTTATCAGCATCTTACGGAAATTGGTTAGCAGGAATCAAAATCTCCTCTTTCGGGTATAATCGCAATGCATTCGGCGGGACGGCAGGATTTAATGTCCGTTATGTTGCTTTGAATGATCTTGAACTAAGATCAGATCGACCAACCGATGAACCGCTAGCGGTTTTTGGTGCCACTGCAGTTGCAATTGACGGCAACTATAGCCGGCAAACCAAAATTGGTTTGCTAAATACAAAACTCTATTATATTTCAATGCAAATGCTTAACGAAACTGCAAGCGGATTTGCTATGGACATTGGTCTGCAGCATAATATGAATGATAAAATAAATTTGGGTTTTACATTACTTAATCTTGGAAGCATGACGGAGCTTTATGTAGAAAAACCCAAATTACCGTTTCGCGTAATTGCCGGTTCAAGCTATTTATTCAAGATCAATAATATCGATAATTCACTTTTTGTGGCGGTAGAAAAGTCATCCATTGTAGAAGGGATAATTTTTAGAGTTGGAGAAATAACCAATTGGAATAAATTGCAATTTTTAATAGGAGCCCAATTTTCTCAGGAAGTTGCTGCTATTTCCGGTGGAATTGGAATAAAGTTAGGCGCGTATGATATTAAATATGGCATTCAATTTGGGTCACAATCTTTAGGAATTCCACAAATGTTAGATGTATCGGTGATTTTGCCATAATTTAGATGGTAAACAACTCAATGAAAATATTTTCCAATTTTGTATTATTAGTATTATTTATTTTGTTTTTAAGCTGTAAACCTGAAGAACCAACCACACCTAATAATAACGATCTTGTAATGCCGAATGTAACTTCAATTGGAGGTTCTAATAAAATTGAAATAGTTACATGGAATGTCGAACACTTTCCTAAAACAAAATATTCTGATGATTATGTTCAAGCAATAATAGAAGGACTTGATGCAGATCTCTATGTACTTCAAGAAATTCAGTCTCCGAGCAAGTTTGGTTCAATGTTAAATGAAATGGATGAGTATAATTATTATTTACAAACAAACAGTATAGGATTAAACTTAGCCGTTATATATAAAAGTGGCTTAATCAATATAAAAAGTAGTATTGAATTATTATTTACGCAAGAGGATGATTATTTTGCCGGCCGGCCACCATTATTAGTAAATCTTGAATGGCAAAAAAATGGAATCACAAAAAATTTAACGATTATTAATGTGCATTACAAATGTTGCGGAGATGATTCAATCAGTTACGTTCCTGACGAAGATGGTAAATTGGATGAAGAGTATTGTCGTTTGAAAGCGTCAGAATTATTAGAAAAATATATTTCA
>JAHJCW010000220.1 GCA_018812885.1 bacterium
AATTGAAAAAGTCGCTGTTTTAGGCGCAGGAGTTATGGGAGCTCAATTGGCAGGTCATCTTGCTAATGCCGGTATTCCATCACTTCTATTTGATATAAACCAGGAATTAGCAGATAAGGGCGTTGAAATCCTAACAAAACTAAGACCTGCGCCTCTTTATAAACCTAAAAATGCAACATTAGTTACACCGTGCAATTATGGTGATGATATTGAAAGAATAAAAGAGGCAGATTGGGTTATTGAAGCGGTAGCTGAACGCTTAGATATTAAGCACATCGTTTACAAAAACATAACGCCACATCTAAAGAAAACTGCTATAGTTACGTCTAATACATCGGGCATACCGCTAGCTGCACTAATTGAGGTCTTTCCGGATGATGTCAAAAAACGCTTTATGATAACTCATTTCTTTAACCCGCCCCGCTACATGCGGTTATTGGAATTGGTTAAAGGAGAGCAAACATTAGACGATGTTTACAAAACCATGGCTGAATTTGGTGAAAACGTACTAGGCAAAGGCATTGTTCACGCTAAAGATACGCCGAATTTTATCGGAAACCGAATTGGTGTTTACGGAATGATGGTAACTATTAAAATTGCTCAAGAGATGGGTTTCACAATAGAAGAAGTTGATAAATTAACCGGTACATTAGTAGGCCGCGCAAAAAGTGCAACTTTCCGTACTGCAGATGTTGTTGGTTTAGATACCCTTGCTCATGTGGCTACCGGAAGTTATGATCGCGGAGAAGGCGATGAGGAACGAGATATCTTTAAGCTACCCGATATTATAAAAACACTAATTGACGGTGAAAGATTAGGACAAAAAACCAAAGCTGGTTTTTATAAAAAAGAAGGTAAAGAAATTCTAACCGTTAACTTGGGAACCGGTGAATATGGTCCACAGAAAAAAGTTCTTTTTGATGGATTCCGCCTCGCCAAAGATCGTCAAATTACAGGAGAGAAGATTGCAGCTTTAGCATATAGTAATGATAAAGCCGGTAAGTTTTTCTGGGAAATATTATCCCGTACTTTGATTTATTCTGCAAATCGCATCCCTGAGATAAGTGATGATGTTGTAAATATCGACAATGCACTAAAATGGGGATTTGGTTGGGAATTGGGTCCGTTTGAAACATGGGATGCTATTGGAGTTGAACGTGCTGTAAATCGCATGAAAGATGAAGGCAAAGCAGTTCCTAAATGGGTTGAAGAGATGCTCTCAGCTGGGTATTCAACATTCTACAAGATAGAAAAAGGTAAATATACATATTACAATCCTTCGAAGAAAAATAAGTTATCAATAGATTTAAGTGAAAAAGCTCTGAATCTTACATTAGAAAAATCTAAAGGTAATTTAATCGAACGAGATTGGAGTGCAAGTTTAATCGATCTTGGTGATGGTGTACTAAATGTAGAATATCATTCGATATTACAACCGGTATTAAATCCAATCGACGGATCAATGGTACAAACAATTCAAAAAGGATTAGATTTGCTGGATAGCGGTAAATATAAATCTATGGTGCTTGGACATCAAGGACAGAACTTCTGTGCCGGAGCTAATTTAGCCGGTATACTACAATTCTGTGATAATAAAGACTGGAAAGGTCTCGAAGAAACGATTAAATTATTCCAAGATCTTACACAACGCATTCGATTCTCCAAAGCACCTGAGGTAGCTGCTCCATTCCACTTAACGCTTGGTGGCGGATTTGAATTCATTGCTCCCGCTGCTCATCGTGTAGCATCAGCAGAACTATATATTGGAGCTGTCGAAGTTGGTGTTGGATTAGTACCCGGAGCAGGTGGTAACCTAAGATTGCTATTGAATATTTCGGAAAATTCTGGAGCATCCGGACTAAGGAATGCTTTCCAAATAGCACAAAAAGCATTTGAAACAATCGGCTTTGCTAAAGTAGCGACAAGTGCTGATGAAGCCAAATTCATTGGATATTTGTTAAAGACAGATACAATAATTCTAAATAATGATCATAGAATTTGGAAAGCAAAACAAAAAGCTCTTGAGCTTATGGATGGATATAAACCACCTAAATATAGAGATGATATCAAGTTACCGGGAGTTGGTGGTCGCACAACGATAAAAATGGCAATAAAAGGATTTAAAGCACAAGGAAAACTGTCAGATCACGATGAAGTAATCGGTAATAAATTAGCGTATATTCTTACCGGCGGTGACAAAGCAGGGCTAACTAAAAGTGTTGATGAACAATATTTATTAGATATTGAACGTGAAGCCTTTTTGTCTCTAGCTGCAGAACCATTATCGCAAGACCGGATTAGATTTATGCTGAAAAAAGGGAAACCGCTTCGTAATTAATTACTTGTCACATAATAAAAAAATACCCGTTTCTATTTTATTGACGGGTATTTTTTTACAGTACAGTCTTTCAACTTTTCATTAATTAATTGTAAATTTGGACTAAGTTATCCTAATTAATAATTATAATAATTCATTG
>JAHJCW010000221.1 GCA_018812885.1 bacterium
CTGCTCGATTTAAATATCGACTTACAATTGCCTTTGCCACGGGTATTTCATTCTCCGGTTTTTCGGTAAGTGAAACTCGTATAGTGTCACCGATTCCATCTTCAAGTAATGTTCCAATTCCAATTGCCGATTTGATTCGACCATCTTCTCCCTCACCCGCTTCAGTAACACCGAGATGTATCGGATATACTTTGCCTGATTCTATCATTTTGGCTACTAGTAACCTATTGGCGTGTACCATAACCACCGGATTACTTGATTTCATTGATAATATAATATTATGGAATTTTTCCTTTTCGCAAATCCTGACAAACTCCATACCGGATTCAACCATTCCAAGTGGTGTATCACCGTAACGGCTCATGATTCTATCCGACAGAGATCCGTGATTTACCCCAATGCGGATTGCTGTTTTATTTCGTTTGCAGATCCTGATCAGCGGTACAAACCGCCTGCGTATTCGTGCAATTTCATCTTGGTAGGCCGAATCAGTATATTCTGCAACCTTGAATTTTTTTCGATCCGTATAATTACCCGGATTTATTCGAACTTTTTCTACTATTTGTGCAGCAATTTCTGCAGCATTTGGAGTGAAATGGATATCCGCGATCAATGGAACATCGTAACCACGGATGTACAATTCATCTTTGATACTCCGTAGATTTTGAGCTTCTTTTATACTTGGAGTCGTAATTCGGACCAACTCGCAACCCGCATCCATCATTCGTATTGCTTCTTCAACAGTAGCATCTGTATCCATTGTATTAGTAACGGTCATGGATTGTACTCTAATCGGATTATTTCCGCCAATGCCGACTTTACCCACCATAACCTCACGCATCTTTAATCGAGAATACTTGGTCATACTATTACAATATGATACTGAAATATCCATCTATTTTTTGTATGGTTTATCAATATATTTTTTTGCTAATAAAACGGCATAACTATTATTATCTAATGCAATACATTTTTGATAAGCGATTTTGGCTTTATTACTGTTTCCTAATATATCCTGAATATTTCCAAGCAGCAATAACGAGTTAGTTAGATAAATATCTAACTCAGCTTGGTAATCCTTGATTGAATTTTCTGTAAATGTCAGAGCCTTATTAAATTGATTTTGTTCAAACCAATACAATGCCCACTCATAATCTAGATAACTTTTCATTTGAAATTTTTGAGTAGGAGTTAGATCCATAAAATCTTTATTTAATTGTAGTAAAACTGTATTAGCTTGAACATAATCTTCCGTTTTAATCAAACTTTCAGCATACATTAGTACAAAGTAAAAGTTTTTTGGAAATTGCTTGGCAAGAATTTGAGAATGTTCGAGTGCTCTTGCGAAATTGGGCGCCTCCCAAAGGTAAATAAATGACAATAAACTTCTTGCTTCGATCCGGGCAAAATTTCCATATTTAGCAGCAACTTCCATTTTTGCCAATCCTGCTTCTTTAGTTGTTTCCAATCCGAATAATGAGGCAGCCCATTTTAGAATTGAGCTCCTTAATGCCACATAATATTCAACAACTCCGATTGGTAACATCGCATCCTTGATTTCAGGATAGTTATCTGCAACCCCCTTGGTTATTTTAAAGCCCAAATAGGCCGGTATAAGCGTTTTAAACCACTTTTTTTGGCCTAAATAGACCCGAGCGCGTAATCCTTCGGCAGAACCAAGATATAGCCGGTAAAGCGGATTATCTGGGTATTTCTCCACTAAATCTTTATACAAGGGTGTTATGACGTCCAAATCTCGATTAAGAACTATGTATGTTTTTTCAATTGGATCATTGGCTTGACTATGCAGCCACCTTGCGGAAGCCCATGTAAAATGAACAGCAGCATTCAGCGGGAATTCCTTACGGGCTTCAGTTAAAATATTGACTGCTGTTTCAGTTTCGTCATTATAAAAAGCATAGACGCCTTCCCAAACGAGCGAATCTCCGGGCTCTGCTGCTTTTATTTGATAAAACGATAAGAATAAAATAACCGAGAATATTTTCCGATATTTGTACATACTATTTTACGATTTTAATTAGATCGCGAAATTTATTTCCAACTGCAATTTCCTGTTTTTCAAACAATAGCATTTCAACACTTGTGACTTTTCCTCCTAATGAAGTTATCTTTTCAATGCCGATATTTTTATTGAGTTCCGTCCGGGATGATACTCCATCAGCTATAATTTCAACTTCAAGTCCAATATTTAATAAATCCTTGGCAGTTTGATAAACACAAACATGAGTTTCTATCCCACATAGTAAAAAATGATTATATTTTTCACCATTTATTAAGCTAAAAAATTCTTCATTTTTTACACAGCTGAATTCACTTTTAATAATTGGTTTCTGATTGCTTAATAAACTACTTATTCGATCTGCTGTAGCACCGAGTTTTTCGGGTAATTGTTCAGTCCAAATTATTGGAATATCAAGAAGTTGAGCGCCTTTAAGTAATATCTCAACATTTTTAAATAGGTTGTCGCTATCATGCATTATTTCAGCAAGTGTACCTTGAATGTCAATTAATACAATAGCAGTTTTTCTTTCTTTTGTCATAAAATGAAATTAGGAAATATTTGTGATATGGTTTATGTTTTATGTTTGAAGGTTGATGTTCTAAATCTGAAATTCAAACACCGGTTTCCAATCATCAGCTTTATCATCGCAGTCAACAATTTGAATTGATTGAATTTTATAAACTGATTGTAATTGTATTTTACTTGATATTCTTTCCTTTTCTCTGAGTGAAACAGTATCATACATTAAACTAATATGCGGAAGAAAATCTTTACTATAATTAATTGATAATAAATCGCAAATGTGTTCATGCCAATTTGTAAGTATCTGCTTTTCTTTAAGTTCAATATATAGCGTTCGCCATAAATAATCGGAGTATCCGAAATCTACCGGATGTATTTCAATCGGTTTATAATTATTCATAAGATTTATTATTGCCGATTTTAATCTTGGTAACGAAACATCGGTTTTACCGAGTAAAGTACAATGCGGTTGGAAAGCCGGA
>JAHJCW010000222.1 GCA_018812885.1 bacterium
TAGAAAATAATAGAGTGCAATAAAATTATTTTTTAAATAATTATGCAAATATTGTACGTAATGTAATAATAATATACCAATTAAAATCAAAATTAATTAATATTTAATTTGCCATTATGCACATATGCTCATTATATTTGTTATGTAAATAAGGTATATAAAGTTATGCCACGTCCAAAAAATGATAGAATTGTCAATGAACCGCCACTCTTTTCAGAATTCAAACCTATTGGTGTGGCGGGAATAACACTGAAGCAAATCCTGCTTTCTTTAGATGAATTTGAAGCGACTCGGTTAGCCGATTATAAAGGGTTATCCCATGAAGCAGCGGCAGATGAAATGAATATATCACGTTCTACGTTCTCAAGATTAATTGAAACTGCTAGAAAGAAAATCGCAGACTTTATTATTCATGGTAAATTACTGACCATAGATGGCGGTAATGTTCATTTCAGAAATAATATTATTAAGTGTTTTGATTGTGGGTATATGTTTAGAACTAATATCGGCGTACCGTTATTAAATTGCCCGGATTGCGATTCTACAAACTTAATAAACCTCGCCGGTGGCTTTGGACATGGTAGATGTTGCATTAATACTAACAAAAATAGAGGAGGCATTCATGCCAGGAAGAGACAGAACAGGCCCTAGTGGTTTAGGTTCTATGACAGGTCGGCGCATGGGATTTTGCGCTGATAATGGTAATTTAAATTATTCAAATCGTGAATTAGGATTTAGAAGAGGATATGGCAGAGGATATGGAAGAGGATATGGTTTCGGATCTAGATTTGGATATGGGAACGGGTATATTGAAAGTACCCCAAATGTGTCTGATAAAACGATAATTGAAAATGAGATAAGGGTTCTCAAGGATCAATTATCTTCATTAGAAGAACAATTAAAAAAAACAGGAGAAAAATCAGATGAATAATTCTGGTAAAGGATTAAATATGGGACAGGGTAGAGGCTTAGGGCGAGGCGGTGGACAAGGAAGGAATAAGGGCGGAAGTTATGGAACGGGTGGATATTGTGTATGTGCAAAATGTGGTGAAAAAGTTGTGCATCAACAAGGTATAAAATGTACTTCGGTCAAGTGCCCAAAATGTGGACACCCAATGGTAAGAGAAGAATTGCTTAAAACAAAAGAATAAAAATTATCAGATTAGGGAAAAATTATAAGAAAAAAATATTTGCAGTACCTACCACAAATGGTGAACTAACACAACATTTTGGACATTGCGAACAATTTGCAATAGTTGAAACTGAAGATAATAAAATAATAAAAGAAGAATTTGTTGATCCTCCTATCCATCAACCGGGAGTGTACTCAAAATTCCTAGCTGATCGGGGAGTGCATGTTATAATAGCCGGAGGAATGGGACAGAAAGCTCAGGAATTATTCGCGATGAATAATATTGAGGTTTTTGTGGGAATCACAGCAGATTCTCCTCAAAAATTGGTTCAATATTATTTAGACGAGCAGCTTGAAGCCGGTGATAATCTTTGTGATCATTAGATAGATTTGAATTAAATGGATGAATTGTTAAAAAAATCCGGTTACTCAAAAAAAGCAATTGAGTATTTTAAAAATAAAACAAACGTCGGGAAGATAAAAAATCCAACTGTATCAGTTACCTATAAAGGTAGCTGTGGTGACACTATGAAAATCTATTTGATGATTGATTCTAATAAGATTATCGATGCAAAATTTGAAGCAATTGGATGCGCAGGAGCATTTACGGCGGGATCGGCACTTATGGAATTATTAAAAAATAAAAGTGTTGCTGAAGCAAGAAAAATTTACGAATATGATATTGTAGATCATCTTGGTAGTGTCCCAGATAAAAAGCAAGATTGTATTTACTTAGTAATTAAAACGTTGCAAAAAACTCTCGACTTAATAAAAGGTAGAAAAAATATTAAAAAATGAATATTGCGATAGCTAGTGGTAAAGGCGGAACCGGAAAAACAACATTATCAACAAATCTAGCGATGCTCCTTGCTGAAAGCCAAAAAGTTGTCCTGAGTGATTTGGATGTTGAAGAACCAAACTCAGGTTTATTTATTGAAGCTGAATTGCTACACGAAGAAAATAAGTTCAAAATGATTCCTGAATGGACTAAAGACAAGTGTACTTTATGCGGAATTTGTCAGGATGTTTGCAATTTTCACGCTGTAATACAACTTGGTACAAAAATCATGGTTTTCCCTCAATTATGTCATAGTTGTTATGCGTGTTCTGAATTATGTCCCACAGAAGCCCTGCCGATGATTCCAAAGAAGATGGGTGTGTTAAAGCACTTCAATAGTGGTAATCTTAGTTTTATTGAAAGTCGGCTCGATATTGGTGAAGAACAAGCAGTTCCATTAATTGCACAAACAATTCAATATGTTAATGAAAACTTTTCAGATAATATAATTAGAATCTATGATGCACCACCCGGTACATCTTGCCCTGTAATTGAAGCTACAAAAGATGCTGATTTTGTTATGCTTGTTACGGAACCAACACCGTTTGGGCTGCATGATTTGAAATTAGCCATGGAAACGATGAGAGAGCTTAAAAAAGATTTTGGTGTGGTAGTTAATCGCTATGGCATTGGGAATGATGATGTATTAAAATATTGTACTACAGAAGCTATTCCAATACTTGCCAAAATTCCAAATGACCGTCGAATTGCAGAATTATATTCTTCAGGAAAATTAATTTACAATCAGCACCCTGAAGTAAGAAAACAGTTGGATAGTATTAAAAATTGCATTTTAGAATTGAATCAGATGAGTGCCAGATGAAAGAAATTGTAGTGATTTCTGGTAAGGGTGGTACGGGTAAAACATCAATTACTGCATCATTTGCGGTTTTGGGTGGTAATAATGTTGTTGTCGCCGACTGCGATGTTGATGCCGCTGATATGCACTTGCTAATGCAGCCTGATTTTGCTCAACAGGAAGATTTCTATAGCGGTGAACTGGCAGTCATAGATCAAGATAAATGTACACAGTGTGGTGACTGTGCAAATGTATGTCGGTATGGCGCAATTCCGATTGTAGATGGTGAATATATAGTTGATGCTTTGAGCTGTGAAGGATGTGGTTATTGTGCACGAGTTTGTCCCACTCAGGCAATTACGAATATTGATTTAATGGTTGGTAAGTGGTATGTTTCTACAATCAAGACCGGTGGTGTAATGGTACATGCTAAACTAGGCGTTGGCGCCGACAATTCCGGTAAACTTGTTGCTAAAGTAAAAAACGAAGCAAAGCAAATCGCTGCTGCGACCAATAATGAATATATAATTGTTGATGGTTCGCCGGGAATAGGATGTCCGGTTGTTTCTTCAATTTCTGGAGCAAATTTTGTGGTATTGGTTACAGAACCAAGCGTATCCGGTTTGCATGATTTAAAGCGGGTGTATGAGCTAGTGAAAAAATTTAAGATTAAAGCAGGTTGCATAATAAATAAAGCGGATATAAATAATGAGGTATCCGGAGAAATCGAAAAATTTCTAGAAAAAGAAAATATAGCTCATATTTCAAGTTTGCCATATGATGAAACTTTTACGGAAGCGATGACGGTAGGAAAAACTGTTGTTGAATATGAAAAAAATAAACTTAATAACAGTATAGTTGAAAGTTGGGAAAGAGTACAATTATTAATAAATAACTAAAGGAAGAAAAATGAAAATTGCATTTACTACAAAAGGAATATATTGGGACTCAGTCATGGATTCACGTTTTGGCAGAACTGAGTATATACTAGTATATGATGATGAAACGAAGGAATTAACTAATTTTGATAATCGATCAATTAGTAACGAAGCGCATGGAGCTGGACCAAAGACGGCACAAAAATTATATGAATTCAATCCTGATATATTGATTACCGGTAATGGTCCGGGAGGAAACGCTGCTTCAGTTTTAAAACAGGCGGGAATTAAAGTTTTTATTGGAGCAAGTGAGATGAGTGTTAAAGAGGCCTATGAAAAATATAAAAATAATGTGCTAGAAGGATTGTAATTTTGATTGCTCCGGCAATAATTGAGAATGTTATTTTTGAAGTATTAAAGAGTTAAGAATTCATGTTAAGTAATATTATTCCAATCCTAAAGCAATCGGTGATGATAACCGGCTTTGTATTCGTTATGATGCTGATTATTGAATATATTAATGTTCAAACAAATGGCATTTGGCA
>JAHJCW010000223.1 GCA_018812885.1 bacterium
CTTGTTTATTTTTATATTTCCGTTTGCAGCTGCAAAAATTTCCGTGACAATAAGTCCAAGTATGACTATAATAGTCAGAACTGCTATAGATCTTCTTTCCAAAGGTTTTTTGTAAGCCCAGATTAGAACTAATGTCCACCCAGTCATTAATGAAGCGCCATACCCCATCGCAAAAAAATAGTTATCGCTTAATTTATCAAATCCCCACATAAGTTTAGCCATAGGAGGATATAACATTGGAATCAAAGCTAATGCATCAGTTATTATCCCCGCAAAAAATGCGATTTTTAACCATTTTATCTGATTATTCATAGTTTAAACCATCCTAAATATATATCCCATTTATATATAATTATTTGACACTGCAATTTCATATAGCCGATGTTACCGCCTGGCATTATGCGTTTTATCCAGTTCGCCACTTTTTAATTCCGTTGCTCTGAAATAATTAGAACTATAAAATGGTTTTCTTTTTATTGGGAAAAAAGGTTCGTGAAATTGGCTCTTTTGACCAGGATGCATTTGATTTATTCCATCCAATTGAACCAGGCAAATTATTTTTTCATATTTCAAGAATGTTTCATTACTTAATGATTTATCCTGACCAACTTTTGTGTCTAATTGCCAAGCAGTCCACCATTCCAAACCGTGTCTTGCTATTATTAATGTTTTATCAGGTTCTGAAATATACTGCTCTATGTTTTTTAAATCTTGAAATGCTTCTTTTGTAATAGAAGACGGTTTAATATTACAGGTCATGAGTAGAATAGATGCTGTTGTTATTAAGATAAGCATAGCACCAATGATTTTTATCAAACTCCTATTAAAAAAGTCAGACAAAACAAAAAGGACAATTATTTGCGGAATAAATAAAAGTAAACTGAAACGTCTTGCATATTCAATGTCAAGTAATGGGAAAGAGAGAATAAATATAATTGGTAAAAAAATAGTTAAGGTATTTCTCTGATAGGATGATAAATTGTGTTTTCGTTTTGCGAGATACAATATCCCAAGACCAAGAAGTGCATATGAAAAGATATAGTTGAATAAATCAGGTGGCGATATTGGACCTTGCAGTATGATTGGTTTTTCAAAAATGATATTCCATAAACTAAATAATCTTTCTGCACGGCTGCTATCAAATAGAAATACCATTAATATCCCGAAAATTATTATTCCAAGAATTGGAAGTATTGCTTTTTTACGATAAATGACTAATAAGCTTATTATTAGGATTATTATCGAAATAGAAAAAACACCAAAATGAGTTAATCCGATTAAGATGATAAATATAATTGATAATAGGAGATTTCTTTTTATCATACTCCTAATAAATGCAAGCAAATAATGTATGAAAAATAGCATTAATGGAATGGCAAATGCATTTTTTTGAAGGTCTGATGTCAGGATTAAGGGCGAAAATGACAATGTTGCAAAACCAATGAAAATTATTTCAAAGGTTTTTGGTCTTTCATTTCCAAAAAAACTTATGGCAGTCAAATAGAGGGGGAAAACTAAAAGAGGTAATGATATACTATCAATTATTTTCGATGTATGAATAATTAAAATATCAATATCAATATTTGTCAAGAGAGAAGCAATTTTCACAATGAATGCATTTAAATAAAAATAGAGTGGCATATCATAAAAGCCGAGGTGTCCAGTCTCCAGTAGCGTTCTGACTTGGAGAGGATAATATCCACCGTTTATTCCGGCAATAAGTTCAGAATTATAATTAAAAATTAACCTTAAAGTCATAAGGGAAATTCCAAATATCAGATATATGATTTTTCTATTCATGTTTTCTAAGCTTGTTGGTGCCGTATAGTGTATGACGCTGTTAATGGCACTCGCAAACCTCTGAAACCCTTATGGATTATTCACATTGTTGGGCGTAGTACATCATTTTTTATTATTCAATTTTAAATCTATTTTCAAATTTTCTGCTATCATCTGCAATTTATCTTTAAGACGTTTGTTTTTTTCCTTAATAACTGATGAATCAGTAAGTCTATCTATGAATCTGTGTGTTTCTTGTAATTTATTTAAAGGTAATAAGGCACAACTTATACAAAAGAAACTCTTTGAGCGACCATCATCATATTTTGAAATGAAGTCAATCAAGATATCTCTCCTTTCATTTTGTTGTTCTATAAAAGATTTAATTCCATTATTTTTTATATATTCAAGGTTAGGAAATACTTTCTTATGAGTCACAAATGAATCATATCCTTTTCTTTCTGAATCAAATCGGTAGCATGGATAATCTTTACAATCCGAACACACTTCCAATCCATTTTTAATCACACAGCAAGTCACAAACCCACATGCTGGATGTTTCTCCTTAAAATTTAATCCGCCACAGCCTGGACATACAGATCCACCTTTAGTATGAAATCTTGGACATAATCCACAATCAATTCCACAACATCCAATAGTATAATATTTTTTCAATGTTTCCATCATGTCTGCTTAGGTTTTGTTGTATTATGCCCAAGGGTATAGGTGTTGTTATCGGTTGTTTTTCTTTCGTCATTTGTTGTGACTGTCAAAGGTTCTGTGTTCCCAGTTTTCACAAAATTTTATTCTGTAAATATTGCATATCGTTTATCCCAAATTATCCCGCAATCATTTTCATTCTTAATGATTCTTTTTAACCTTGAACAAAATCCATATAAATGGAAAAAGTAAAAGGATAAATACAATAATAAAAGCAAATAATTGGATTGCCCACATAAAATCGTAGCTCCAAGGGTGGATAATAGTAATAATAACTCTTGTAAGCCATATAAAGACCAAAAATCCATAAAAAGAAAAGATGAAAA
>JAHJCW010000019.1 GCA_018812885.1 bacterium
ATAATTTACGAGATACTTTTGCTGTAAGGAGGTATCTACAAACAAACGACATATATTTAGTTGCGAAAGAACTTGGTCACGCTAAAGTTAGTATGACAGAGAAGTATGCAAATTTTGATATAAGATTACTAAAACAAGATTTTCCGAGTATAATGATTGACAACAGCCGATATGATAAATCTAATTATCACATCGAATCGTACACGATCCATCGTACACAAATTGAATTAGCAACAGCTACCGTCGTCGGTCAAGTATAGATAGAGCGTGTTCTTCACACGGCAGAGGTCGGCAGTTCGAGCCTGCCATCGCCCACCGTCTAAAAACCCCGTTTCACGACGGGGTTTTGTGTTTTTAGGAAGCCTAGTGAAACAGTCAACTATATTCAAATAAAGTCAAATAATATCATATTGTGGATACGCTTTTTGTTGATACAACAAAGCATAATATGCAAATCTTTCTCGAGAAAAACAAAATAGGCGCTACCCTTATAAGGCAGTATTAATATTTACTAAAAAATGGAAAATATAAAAAGTGTCCCTTTTTATGCCTGTATGAAGGTTACGTTTTGGCATACAAATCCATATAAGTGCTGATATTGTTATCGATTTGTTGGGTGGCCTACCCAAATGGTGAAATCGTAAGCACCAAAAAGGTTAAAATATTTTATTAGCAGGGAGCGGAATTCCGCTCCCTGCAATCATCTCTACAACGGTTTTACAGGTATGCAGATATCAACAATATGCAGACCTTGCGGATGCTGCTTAGGGTCATTTTGATACATCTCAAAACATGGTTGGTCATCTGGAACATAACCGCTATCCGGTAACCATTTACCCATCATATTATTCCAGGCGTCACCGTATTCATTCGCTTTGATCTCAAACCTACCAACAGCATATTTCCCACCGGCAATGGTCATCTTGCCGATTTCTCCGCTTACTTCTGTATCTTCAGAAATACTGATGCATACATCCATTCTCAATTTACTTTCATCCGTAATTTTAGGATCATCATAATATATAGATAGCATTTTTGTTTTGGGGAAGTTTACCAATCCTCGTGGACCTGCCCATTTGAACAATTTTCCGAACAGTTTGTCAAACAGTGTTGAATCTCCCGCATAGGGTCCGATATGGCGTACATAAGCAACTGTCAGATCTTCCAGTTTTTTTACTTCAACTTTCATATTAATACTCCTTATTTGATTTGAATTTCCATCGTTAAAGTAAAGCGGATGTAGGTTAGTTGCTTTCCTGTCTTTGTTATCTATTTTGCGGATCTTGCTATTTTTATATCTATCATTACGGAAATCAGTTGCGTTTATACCAAAATGTTCATTAAAAGCCCGCGAAAAAGCGGCTGAGCTCGAAAATCCACAATCGAAAGCAATTTTTGTTATTGAATCTTTGGGATGTGCAATAAGTGTAGAAGCGGCTTTTTCGATTCGTAAGCGTTTGATAAAAGAATTAAGCGTTTCACCAACCATAGCAGTAAATATGCGATGAAAATGAAATTTGGAAAAGAAGGCAATTTTAGCTAGAGTATCGAGATCTAGTTTAGCATTGAGATTATTTTGAATATAATCAATAACCCTGTTAATACGAGCGATGTATTCATCACGGTAGCGTTGGATTTGAGCATTCATTTTAATTTTGTGAAATTAATTCCTTGAATAATTTAATTATGCATATCATTTATTCTAATCGTTATTTTCAAGTAAATTACATCAAATTCAGTATGTAAATATTGCTAATTATCTTGTGCAACAAGCAGAAAAAATATTACTTGAAAATGTAAAACATTCGGATAAAGATTCCTTTAAAAAACTATATCTTCAATACCATCCGGTTTTATTCCGGTTTGTCGTTTCGCGTGTTCACGACAAAGACCTTGCAGAAGATATCGTACAGGATACATTCATCAGAATTTGGCGAATGCGGAGATCATTAGCATCTGATAAATCATTTTTTTCTTTAATTGCGAAGATCAGCAGCAACCTGAGTAAAGATTACTTTAAACACGAAGCGGTAAGGTCACGGCATCAAGAAGATATCACAGAATTATATGGTCAACAGTCTGATACACTTGAAAAGTCACTTGAAACGGTATTTATGCAGGAAAATATTTTAAATATCGTTCATCGATATCTTCCCTTAAAACAAAGTACGGTATTTTTATTGAGTCGGATTGAAGGAAATACTAATTTTGAAATTGCTGAAATATTAGGCATTTCACTAAGAACTGTAGAAAATCAATTATACCGTGCATTAAAGACGATAAGGAAAAAAATAAAAAGAAATATGTGAGTAATAATCAGGAAATAATCGTTGTATAGTCAAACAATAATAATTTAGAGGAAAATATGAAACAATTAAAAACAGTAATAATTACAACACTATTATTATCAAGTATTTATGGATGGTACCCTGATTATACTGTCTTAGCAACAGATTTTAAATTACGTAATGATTTTCTGTTGCCAACTCAGATGAATTCAATCAATTTGGTCGGGTTGGGTAGTAATTTCAAAAATATCTACAGTCATCCGTTGGATAATGCTTTTCTTAACCCGGCTTATCTGAATTATGGACCGAAAAACTACCTTTATTTTGATTTGGCAGGTGAGGAGTTTGATAGTTATAATATAACAGATTACCACGTTTATGCCTATGACGAAGGTATAGCCTCGGATTATAGTAGCTATTATCCTTATTATTGGTCTCCTTATAATGAAATTGAAAATGATAAAATACGCGAACCGATTTTCCGTGCCGTGTATTTAGGACAACCATTTTGTAAGTTACCGCTCGGAATTGGATTGACCGCTGAATATTTTTATGATCAGGAAAAATTTTATCAACCATATTGGTATTGGTGGGGATTGGAAGGTGCGAATGCTACCGATGTTGGCTATGAAGAAGGAATGCGCGACCCCTATCAAGACTATCGCTTGGTGGAAGCCGGAGCGAATGATGAAACCACCGATGGTTATCGGGTTAGCGGGATGCTTTCATATTCACTAATACAGCAATTGACGTTAGGATTGCGCTATACTATTCATTCTGAGGATGTTGATGGTTTATATCGCAATTTGGACGACCAAAACGATGATTATGGTGAATCCTTGTACAAATATTTCAATGATTCTGAACGTAATCGTACGCAGAATTTTCGTCAAAACGATATTTCTGTCGGGATAATATATGAATATAACGAAAAATCACGATTTGGTATCAATATCGGTCGCGTGAGCGGTGATATCAATCGCGAATATTCAATTAGCGATACATCGTTTTATCATTCAATGTATTATTATTCACCGTTGGATAGCAACTACTACACGAATTGGAGTAACCTTGAGAATAACAAAGATTGGAAATACAATGGTAATTCTTTCTATGGTACAATTCATGGAGATATTGAAATTGACGAAGGCATGCTTTTGCGATTATCTATTTTTAAGGAATCTGCTAGTGCCGACTTAGACGAAAATGAGCTGCTTAGACGTACAAATGTTTATCGCAGTAGTTGGTGGGATAGTTACGATTCAACACGGCGCAAATCCTATGACAATTCATTGGTAGAAATGAGCCGGTATGGGGACGGTGATTTTATTCGCAACAATTTAAGATTAACCGCCGGAATTGATTGGACAATGTCACCAATGCTCCGTTTTATTGGCGGAATATCATTCGATAATTTAAATGTCGAACAAAGCGCTACCGAACCGTTAACCGGTACTAAATATTCTTTGCGTGAGTTAGAAGGTTATGAATGGATTGATTACAAATCATTAGAGATCACGCAAGAGGATATTAAGGAATTTGCTTGGAAACAGAATCGGGAAATCACAACTTTTGCTATGCCGATTGGTGCTGTAATCAGTCCGTCTAAATATTTTGAATTTCAAATCGGTTTGACAAAAGTAATACAAAGAACAAATATTGACGAAAGTTATGACGTTATCGTTTATAAAGATAAAAGAACCGAAGTCCGCGATGGTGTAACGACTGTTGTTGATGAAACAGAATATGTAGATGGACATGAATTGCCGGGTATAAAGGAGTTCATCAATGAATTTGAATTCAATTTTGGTGCTACGATCAAGAATGATGACCGGTTCGGCATTACAGCTGTTTTAACTGAATCTTTGTTTGATCCACGGTCGTTAAAAATAGGTGCTTTTATTAGTTGGTAAATTTTTAACTAATATTTTAGGTGAAGCTATGATAAAGATATTAAAAAATTATTCAATATTGGTTCTATCACTAATGTTCTTGTTAATAATGTCTTGTGATATTTGCGAAATCGATAATAATGAGAAAATTCCACCACGCGAACTATCCGTTTTCGAAGAACAACTCGTCTCATCCGATAATATTTTCGGGATAAAATTGTTCAAGGCGCTGAACGATGCCGAACCAGATAGCAATCTGTTCATCTCACCGTTGAGTGTTTCAATGGCATTGGGGATGGCACTTAACGGTGCGGCCGATTCCACGTACGAAGCGATGAAAAACACTTTGGAACTGAATGGGTTATCAGAAACTGAGATAAACCAAGCGTACAAGGATTTGATAGAATTGCTTGTCAATCTTGATAAAAAAGTGGTAATGCAAATTGCTAATTCGATTTGGTATCGCGATAATTTTACAGTGGAACCGGATTTTATTGATGTAAATAAGACGTATTTCGATGCGGAAGTGCAAGCACTTGATTTTGATGATGCGAATGCACCGAATATCATTAATAATTGGGTTGATGAAAATACCAACGGATTGATCAAGAAAATTATTGATGGCGACATACCACCGGAGATTGTGATGTACTTAATCAATGCGGTCTACTTTAAAGGTACCTGGACTTATGAATTTGATGAAAAAGATACCAAAGATGAATTATTTAATAATTATGATAATTCTATTTCAACGATTCCATTGATGCTTCAGGAGGCTGATTTTCCGTATTTTGAAACGGATGATTTTCAAGTGGTTGATCTACCCTATGGTGATTCACTATTTACAATGACAGTAATTCTGCCAAAGGATGGTGAAGATATCAACGAAATCGCAAAAACAATTGATAACGATACTTGGATAAATTGGACGAATCAATTATATACAAATGAAGTAAAAGTATATTTACCAAAATTTACTTTAGAATGGGAATCATCTTTGGTAGATGTTTTGGTAACACTGGGAATGGGAATTGCTTTTGATCCATATCAGGCGGATTTTTCGCGAATCAATCCAAATCCTTATGGTGTTGAAAATCTATATATCAGTGATGTAATTCATAAAGCTATTGTCAAAGTTAATGAAGAAGGTACCGAAGCGGCGGCGGTTACTTCTGTAGAATTTGGATTAACTTCAATACCGCAAATTGTTGAAATCCGTATTGATCATCCGTTTATCTTTGCAATCCGCGAACGATATTCCGGAACTATATTATTTATGGGGAAAGTGCTTAGTTTGTAAATTGGAATTACTGAATGGGAATTAAAAAAAGAAACAAATACTTTGATAATCTCAGTGAGGATGAAAAAACCCTTTTGGAAATGAGCAAGAAAATCAAATTACCCAAACCGATTGATTCCGGTGTTTCTTGGGCGCGGTTGGAAAGTAAATTGGATGCAATAGACGAAAAACAATCGGAAAATAGTATGCTGAAAGTACGTCCTCAATTGGCTCAGCTACGACTGACATTTGCTATATCATTTGCAATATTATTGTTGGTATTAATACCGGTCTTATATGTTCAATCAAACTTAGTTCAAATTTCAACCGAACGCGGTGAAATTGTTAGTCATATTTTACCGGATGGTTCGCTAATTCAACTAAGCGCTGAATCAGCGCTGAAATATAAAAAATCAAGTTGGAAGTCTGAACGTAATGTTAAAATTAAAGGCGAAGCATACTTCGATGTTGAAAAGGGGCGAATTCCGTTTATTGTTAATTCCGAAAATCTAATAGTAACGGTTCTTGGTACACAATTTAATGTTAAACATCGCAACAACATGATAGAAGTCGCAGTTAACGAGGGTAAAGTGCAGGTTTCTGATGTCGTACAAGAAAGGCATGTTACGTTATTAGCCGGACAAATGTTGCGCTTTGCGGATGGAGAACCACCTCGGCAACCGCAGAAGCTACCGTTTGTAAACTATCCCGGATGGACAGAAAATAAATTAATGTTCTATCAAGATAATTTAGTCAACGTGTGCCTCGAAATTGAACGTCGATTTAATGTTCAGGTTCAATTATCAAATCAAGAATTAGCTGATATCATAGTAACCGGTGTATTGAAAACTGATAGTATTGACTCAGTATTATCGACTTTATCAATTCTGATACAGCAGCAGTATCGCTTTGAAAAAGGAATTTATGTCATATATTAATCGAGTTATTCGATTTGCCTTTTTTACGATATTCCTGTTAAACCTTGCTTTATCACAAAGCAATGACATATTAATAAACGCCCATTTTAATGATCACCCCTTGGCTGAAGTGTTAGATCAATTAATCCAAAATGAAGACCTTTTAATTATCTATCAAGATAACCAAGTACAGGGTAAAATTGTAACAATAAATTGTGATGGTTGTACCGCCGAAACAATAATCGATGAAGTCCTATCCGGTTCAGAATTAGCATGGAAGAAAAATGGTGAGCAATTTATAATAATTAAACCATGGTTAAATTCGAGGGGGACGACTATTAGCGGAATCGTATATGATTTGCAAACCGGTGAACCGTTACCATATGTGAATATTGCAGTAAAAAACACTTATGTAGGTGATGTAACCAACTCTAACGGATATTTCGCAATCAGCGGAATCAATAGTAAAACAGCGTCGCTGCAGTTGTCCTATATCGGGTATGAACCGCAAGAATTATTAGTATCAAATTTTCAAAAATTGTTAGATCCTATTAGCATTAAAATGAACCCAAATGTCTTAAAAGGGAAGGATGTAAATGCCTATGGTAAGGAATTTGAAATATTACATTCTTTAGAAAATATTAGTAGGATTACTTTCGCTCCACGACAGATATCTGCGCTACCAAGTTTAGGTGAAGTGGATATTATGCGCTCATTGCAAATGTATCCTGGTATTTCAGTCGGTCGGATCGGAACAGCGGGACTTTTCATAAGGGGAGGAACCCCCGACCAAAATTTAATTACCTTTGATGGAATGACATTGTATCATATTGATCACTTTTTTGGATTTTTTAGTGCTTTTAATCCCAATGCAGTTAAAGATGTACAAGTATATAAAAGTGGATTTCCGGTTAAATATGGTGGTCGAATTTCGGGAATTGTTGAATTATCAGGTAAAAATGGCGATTCAAATAAAAAGCATTTTTCAGTATCTACCGGGATGTTATGCACCGGTGTGGCGATGGAATTGCCATTATGGAAGCGCGGGAGTATATTTTTATCAGCTCGGCGCTCACACATTGATTATTTCAAAACACCAATCTATGATATAATTAGTGGATATATCACCGGTGAAAATTATAAAGGTATAGCTAACGATGCAGCGTATTTAGAAGGTTCGCGCTATTTACCGCAACCATTCAAACCGCAATTTTATTTTTATGATCTTAATGGAAAGATCACATTAATGCCTTCTAAAAGAGATATTGTTTCTTTTAGTATTTATAACGGACTGGATTATTTTGACCAAACTACCGATGAAAAAAGTAATTTTCAATTCAGTGGTGATTCATATAGTTATTATGTTGACTTACATGATAGAAGTAGTTGGGGAAATGTCGGAACAAGCTTCCAATGGTCACGGCAGTGGCAACCGAAAATATTTTCACATTTTTTTATTGCTAACAGTATTTATAATTCCGAAACATTTTCAAAAAGTGCAACTGATACATCATTCTATAACACATTACCAATAATAAATTTAAATGAAAAGAATCAAGTAGAGGACACATCCATCCGGCTTGAAAGTGAATGGACATTGTCAGCTAGACATAAAGCTGAGTCGGGTTTAGGTGTGTCACTCTTTCAAACGAAATTTTCCACTTCATATGCAGAAAATTCATTGTTGGTTGACCAAGGAGATGATGTATTACTCGGGCATTTGTATTTACAAGATCAATGGACTCCAAATGATAAATTGCAACTTACTGCAGGCATTCGGAGTAATTATTTTGACAAGTTTGATAGACTTTATTATGAACCACGCGTCGCTTTGCGCTATTTAATAGAAGATGACCTTGCGCTAAAAGCATCACTTGGTCAATATTATCAATTTATAAATCGATTTATTAATGAAAATTCACTTGACGGCGCAAATGATTTTTGGTTAGTCGTCGGAGATTCAATTAAACCAGCATCTTCAAAAAATCTCATCTTAGGAATACATAATACGAAAGATGAATATTCATTCGGGATCGAGGCATATTTAAAAGTAATCGATAATTTGACGGAATATAACAGACAACAGACGATTTTAGCCGAAGTAATAGATAATACAATTTTTAACAATGTTCCATTATTTTATGTTGGGAAAGGATATTCACAAGGATTTGAAATATCTGCTCTAAAAAAACGTGGAATAATTACCGGATGGGTAAGTTATAATTTTGGAAAAGTCGAATATACTTTTCCAAAAATAAACAACGGAATTCCTTATTTAGCTGATCACGATCGTACTCACGAATTTAAATGTGTAGGGAATTATTTTATTGGAACTTGGAATTTATCCGCATCGTGGGTTTTTTCATCCGGTAGAGTTTATACAGATATTGATCATATCGAGATACAGAATTGGGACCAAGCAGATTTTGGTACGGCGGAAGCAAGAGATATATATTTTTACGTATTGCAAGGGGAGAGGAATCAAAAACGGTTACCAGCAATACATTGGTTAGAAATAGCTGTTAATAAAAAAATTACTCTAGGAAAAATAAACGGTGAAGTAAATTTATCTATATTTAATGTATATGATCAGCGGAATATAAGCTATCGACGCTACGAATATTGGAAATCACCGATTACTATAAAAGATGTAGCGATGATCGGATTTACGCCGTCATTAAATATAAAATTAAATTTCTAATAAATCATTTTCCCCTCAGCAGGATTTATTATCCATCGTCACTCATAATGGACATTGTGGATACGTTTTCTGTGGATACGGAAGGATAAAAATTCAGATTCCTCCTCGACAAAATTGAAATTAGCGCTGTCTTCACATGGCAGGGGTCGGCAGTTCGAGCCTGCCATCGCCCACATTCTTAAAACCTTGTTTCACAACGAGGTTTTTTGTTTTTATTGGTAGGTTAGTTTAGCCAAATAATACTGTTGATTTAACAATACTAATATTAGGTTATAACACAAAAAATATTGACCAAAACCATTTCATTGTTGAATGGAGAAATTATCTACATTTGCACAATAATCAATATTCTACTGATTTTATTCAATTTAATAAATGTTGAACAATAATGAGATTTAGGAGTACTATTTAGTTACGTCAATCCAGTGGAATCCGTAAACAGCTGCTGGAAAAAAGTATGAAGAAGACTAATTAGTAGGAGGTATTTCCAATGGAAAAAACTGAATTTAAAATCTATGGCTATCGATGGGTTGTACTGCTGGCGTTCATGTTTGTTGTAGCAATCAATCAGCTCATGTGGATAACCTTTGCCACAATCACTGGCAGTGCTGCCACTTTTTATGGAGTCTCAGATCTCAGCATCGGTCTCTTGTCTATGATTTTTATGATTGTCTATATTGTCATGTCGATTCCTGCTTCCTGGGTGATTGATACGTATGGCATCCGAGTAGCTGTAGGGATTGGTGTTGTAATGACTGGTATCTTTGGTTTATTACGGGGTATCCTGGCGCCCAATTATACGTTTGTACTGATTGCACAAATTGGGATTGCAATTGGACAGCCATTCATTCTCAATGCTATCACTACCGTAGCTGCTCGTTGGTTTCCTATCCAGGAACGAGCCACTGCTACTGGTCTTGGATCATTAGCAATGTACCTTGGCATCCTTGTGGCATTAGTGCTGACTCCTTATCTTACGATCCAATCCCAAATTAGTGGTATGCTCCTAATTTATGGGATCGTATCTGTGGTTGCTGTATTTGTTTTCTTTGTATTAGTCAAAGAACGCCCTCCTACACCTCCCTGTTCTACTGATCAGGAAGAGCGCTCCCTTGTTTTTGATGGTCTCAAGGAGTCACTGCGAATGAAGGATTTTATCCTATTGATGGTTATCTTCTTTGTAGGCTTAGGTGTGTTCAATGCGGTGACAACCTGGCTCGAATCGTCGCCAGTGATCAAGGGAACCATGTTCATCAAGACGCACGCTCACAGCCTGTGGCAAACGCGCTGGCAGGGGCCCGTTGCCGAGACCTGCACTTCGCCGATGCTCCACCCCCTGGTTGCTGGAGCCTTCGGCCTGCTTGAGCAGACGACTCCGGTTGAGTACATGAACGTCCGCGAAGTCATGGCGCTGCTAAAGGAGCTTG
>JAHJCW010000224.1 GCA_018812885.1 bacterium
GATATTATCATGCAAAAATTGATCAACGCTGCCCAATTAGCTCAAAGAAATTCTTATGCTCCTTACTCAAAATATAAAGTTGGAGCGGCAGTTCTTACCGAAGATGATACAATAATTTCCGGCTGTAATGTTGAATCCAGCAGTTATGGACTGACCTGTTGTGCCGAGCGAACTGCACTGTATAGCGCTATTAGTAATGGACATAATAAATTTAAAGCACTAGCCGTAATCACAAAAGATGGTGGAACTCCCTGCGGAGCTTGCCGTCAAGTAATTTGGGATCTATGCGGAGATATTCCAATTTATATTTCTGATGAAAATGGCAAAATTTATAAAACAACGAGTAAAGAATTGTTACCAAAAGCGTTTGATGGCAGTTCAATGAAATGAAAAACAAATCAATATTAATTGGAATTGCCGGCGGAACCGGTTCAGGAAAAACCTCTATCTCTAAAGAATTGCGGCGTGAATATGGACGTGGTGAGGTTATAGTTATTCAGCAAGATTCATATTACAAAGATCTATCGCATATGAAATTGGAAGAACGGCAACATCAAAACTTCGATCATCCTGATGCAATAGATGTAGATCTGTTTCATGATCAAATCACCGACTTACTGAATAATAAAGCTATTGATATTCCAATATATGATTTTACCACACATACACGATCTACCGAAAAAAACACTATTAATCTACATCATGTAATTGTATTGGAAGGTATTTTAGCATTACATTATGCCTCGCTACGACAACTAATGAATATTAAAATTTATGTTGAAACACCTGCGGATATAAGATTCATCCGCCGTTTAAAACGCGATATTAGAGAACGAGGTCGTACAACCCAATCAGTTATAGATCAATATTTATCAACCGTTAGACCAATGCATGACCAATTTGTAGAACCCTCCAAATACTATGCCGATGTTATCATCCCGGAAGGTGGAGAGAACAAGGTGGCAATCGATCTGATTCGGACAAAAATTAATTCAATATTATCAAGGAAATAAAAATGACATGGACACCAAGGGATGCTGGTTGGATTGAAGTGATTTGTGGCAGTATGTTCAGCGGTAAAACCGAGGAACTTATGCGACGTATTCGTCGCGCACAAATTGCTAAACTTGAAACAAAAATATTTAAACCGAAGGTTGATGATAGATTTAGTCCCAATCACGTTGTTTCTCACAACCAAATTAAAATGGATTCGCAAATTGTAGAAACATCTGATGAAATCCTGACTAACTCGCAAAAAGCGCAAGTCGTTGCAATTGACGAAGCACAGTTTTTTGATGATGATATAGTCAAAATATGTAAAATATTAGCAAAGCAGAAAAAACGCGTTATTGTCGCAGGATTGGACACCGACTATCGCGGTGAACCTTTCGGACCAATGCCACATTTAATGTGCGAGGCAGATTATGTAGACAAACTACGCGCTATTTGCGTGGTTTGTGGTAACCCTGCTACATATACACAAAGAACCAGCAAAGACCGGCAGCGGGTTATTATCGGCGAAACCGATATTTATGAAGCTCGCTGTCGTAGTTGCTATAAACCACCGGAGTAAATAATGGAAAGATTTATTGGATTATTAGGAATATTTATCCTTCTGGGGCTTGCTTTTGCAATGTCAAATAACCGTCGAAAACTTGATTGGCGTTTGATATTTTGGGGACTATCACTGCAATTATTATTTGCATTGTTTATTCTGAAGACACCAATTGGCCAACCATTCTTCGGAGCTGTAGATATCGTAATTAAAAAACTGCTCAGTTTTTCGGATGCCGGTAGCGATTTTCTTTTTAAATCGTTCAGTGCCGGTGTTGTGGAAGCACCTTTATTGAACTTTGCATTTCGCGTGCTTCCTACTATTATCTTTTTCTCATCTCTGATGGCGATATTGTATTATTTTGGCATTATGCAAAAGGTTGTCAAGGGCATCGCTTGGGTAATGGAAAGAACTCTCAAAACTAGCGGCGCAGAAACACTTAGTGTATCAGCGAATATCTTTGTCGGTCAGACAGAGGCTCCCCTTATGATACGCCCTTTTGTTAAGGGATTAACTCAATCAGAAATTATGGCAGTTATGGTAGGTGGGTTTGCAACGGTCGCAGGCGGTGTAATGGCAATTTATGTTAAAATGCTGTCCGATATTCCCGGCATTGCCGGCCATCTGATGGCAGCCTCAATCATGAGCGCTCCGGCAGCATTGGTTATCGCAAAGATTATTTATCCGGAAACCGAAATTGCCGCTACTGCCGATGATGACGCTATCCGTGTTGAAAAAGTCGATGATAACGCCGTAGAGGCATTGGCGCGTGGAGCCACTTCCGGGTTACAATTAGCCGGTAATGTGGCTGCTATGCTTATCGCTTTTGTTGCACTAATCGCAATGGTAAACGCTCTGCTCGGTTTTGTAGGCGTAACCTTACAGGAAATCCTTGGCTTCATCTTTAAGCCATTAGCATGGTCTATGGGAATTCCATGGAATGAAGCCGGTATTTTGGGAACCTTAATGGGGGAAAAATTGGTTCTCACGGAACTTATTGCTTACGCTGATTTAAGCGAGTTAAGAGTTGCAAGTGCTATTTCTGATCGAACTGCAATAATCGCAAGTTACGCTTTATGCGGATTCGCAAATTTTGCTTCCATCGGAATACAAATTGGTGGACTGGGCGGTATCGCTCCTGAGCGTAGAAAAGATTTTGCAAAATTGGGTTTAAAAGCGATGTTTGGAGGCGCCCTTGCATCATGGCTAACTGCTACAATCGCTGGTATTTTAATTTAATTAGAAGGAAAAATAAAATGCGGATAATCCTTATGGGACCGCCCGGAGTTGGGAAAGGAACTCAAGCTAAAAATATAGTTGATAAATTTAACATAATTCATCTTTCTACCGGAGATATTCTGCGTGCGGAGGTTGATGGCGAAACAAAGCTTGGTAAGAAAGCAAAAAAGTTTATGGATGCCGGGAAACTTGTTCCTGATGAACTTTTATTAAACATGATGGAAAACCGCCTGCAACAAGAAGATTGCAAAAAGGGTTATTTATTGGACGGGTTCCCTCGAACCATACCACAAGCTGAAGGATTGGAATCAATCTTAAATAAAATTAACCAAACAATAGATTACGTTATCAGTTTAACGGCTGACGAAACCGAGTTAGTAAACCGCTTAGTATTACGCGGCAAAGAATCCGGTCGTAGTGATGATACAGAAGAAGTTATCAGAAAAAGGCAACAAGTTTATTGGCGCCTCACCTCACCGCTATCGGATTTTTATCGTGAACGAAAACTATTACATGAAGTTGATGGATTAGGAACAATACCTGAAATAACAAACAGAATATTAAAAGTTTTGGAGTAAATATGTTAAAAGTTGGACTAACTGGCGGCATTGGCAGCGGTAAAAGTACAGCAAGTTCTATCCTGGCTAAACTCGGTACATACGTATTTGATGCCGATGCTGAAGCAAAAATAATTCTTGAAAATAATAAGGATGTTCAGAATAATATTATTGAGGAATTTGGAAATGATATTCTGGACCAAAATGGATTAATTGATAATGCGAAGCTTGCAAAAATTGCTTTTCAAGATGAGGATCACCAAATAATTTTAAACTCAATAATTCATCCGTTTGTCTTTAGTGAACTTGATAAACAATTTGATAAAATATTAATACAAAATAAGCATGCTAGTTTTATAGCTGATGGCGCATTGATTTTTGAATCGGGGTTAGATCAACATTTAGATTCAGTTTTGCTAATCGCCTCCTCGTTAAAATACAGAATAGCCCGCGCTTTAAATCGGGGGACACTATCCCGAGAAGACATCATACGCAGAAATGAACTACAATGGACAGACGAGGACAAAGCTGAGTCGGCTGATTATACTATCTATAATAATGGTACTGAAAAGGAATTTATAGAGAAAATAAAAATATTTCATAGAGAACATTTATAGATAGTTTTAACGAGCTATTTAGATTGAAAGTGAAGAGGTAAAAGGGTTAATTTTTCATTCTATTAAAAAGTAAATATCAGGTGATTTATGGCAAAAATACATGGTCATGTAAAGATTGAAATTGAGAACTGTAAAGGTTGCGAACTGTGCGTGAACGAATGCCCGCAAGATTCCCTCAAAATGTCAAAAAATATTAACAAAAAAGGTTATCATTATGCTGTATTAAATGATGATACTTGCACCGGTTGTACTAATTGTGCATTAGTATGTCCCGAGGCAATAATAACTGTCTATAGGGAATCAAAGATCAGTAAAGAAAAAATGGCTACAATTACAGACATTAAAGATAATATTTCAATATCAGTGAATTAGGATTATTATGGGTAAAAAACTATTAATGAAAGGTAACGAAGCTCTTGCAGAAGCTGCTATCAGAGCAGGCGTGAAAGGATATTTCGGATACCCCATCACTCCCCAATCAGAATTATTAGAATACATGGCCACAAATCTCGACGCTCGCGGTGGTGTATTTTTGCAAGCGGAGAGTGAAGTAGCAGCAATAAATATGGTTTATGGAGCTTCCGGAACAGGTACGCGAGTAATGACAAGCACCAGTAGTCCCGGATTCAGCCTGATGCAAGAAGGAATTTCTTATATGGCTTGCGCTGAACTTCCTTGTCTGCTTGTAAATGTTGTACGCGGTGGTCCCGGGTTAGGCACAATACAGCCTTCGCAAGGCGATTACTTTCAGGCGGTAAAAGGCGGAGGTCATGGAGATTACAAATTAATTGTTCTTGCTCCTAACAGTGTTCAAGAAATGGCTGATTTGGTTTATCTAGGTTTCGACCTTGCTGATAAATATCGTATTCCAACTCTTATACTGTCTGATGGCGCTTTAGGTCAAATGATGGAATCTGTGGAATTTCCGGAATATAACGTGGAAGAACATCTTGTTGACCATTCAAGCTGGACAACCATAGGCAGAGAAAATGGCAGGGAACAACACTATATAACTTCCCTACATCTCCTGTCTGAAAAAATGGAAGAGATCAATATCCATCTACAGGATAAATATAAAATAATTCAAAAGAATGAAACTCGGTTTGAATCAATTCAAACTGAAGATGCTGATATACTTATTGTGGCATTTGGATTGTCTTCCCGATCATCCCAAAAAGCTTTAGAGTTAGCACGCGAACAGGGGCTGAAGGTTGGAATGCTTCGTCCAATAACTTTGTTTCCTTTTCCTACTGATGAAATAAAACATTTAGCACAAATCGTAAAAGGAATTTTGGTTGTCGAGATGAATGCAGGTCAAATGGTTGAAGATGTTCATCTATCTGTTGGTAATAATATACCTATCGATTTCTACGGTCGTATGGGTGGGATGATTCCTCAACCTGATGAAATTGTTGAAAAAATTAAAGATTTATCCAAACAAGTAAAAATTTAGCAGGATATATATGGAAACAACTAGAGAAGGCATCGTTTGTAACAATCTTGATCAAATGGATGTCGTATTTGAAAGAACTAAAGTTCTGCACGATACACCAACCAGTTATTGCCCCGGCTGTGGTCATTCAGTAGCTCATCGTTTAATAATGGAAGTGATTGACGAGTTAGGGATTTTAGAAAATACTATCGGTGTTGCACCGGTTGGATGTTCAGTTTTTGCCTACCATTTTATGAATGTTGATATGCAGCAAGCTGCGCATGGTCGTGCTACTGCGGTAGCCACCGGTATTAAGCGGGTTTTACCTGATAAAATTGTTTTTACTTATCAGGGGGATGGAGATCTTGCTGCAATCGGTACTGCCGAAACTATCCATACAATAAATCGTGGTGAAAAGATTGTGATAATTTTTATAAACAACGGAATTTACGGAATGACCGGCGGGCAAATGGCGCCGACCACACTCGAAGGGGACGTAACATCAACCACTCCTCAAGGTCGAAACACATTAATACAGGGTCATGCTATTAAAATTACTGAAATGGCTGCCATTATGGATGGCGCCTATTACGTAACCCGGCAAGCTGTAAACTCAGCTATCGCAGTACGGAAATGTAAGAAAGCTATTAAGCAGGCATTCCAAAACCAAATTGATGGCAAGAATGGTACAAATTTTGTGGAGATTGTTAGCAATTGTCCTTCCGGGTGGAAAATGACGCCAATCGAGGCAAATAGGAAAATTGATGAAGAGGTGATAAAATATTATCCATTAGGCGATTTAAAAACTCCACCGAAAGGAGCTTAGAATGAACGAAGAATTAATTATTGCAGGATTTGGCGGTCAAGGTGTTCTATCAATGGGAATGACCTTAGCTTATGCGGGAATGGTAGAAGATAAACAGGTGGCTTGGATTCCGAGCTATGGACCGGAAATGCGTGGAGGTACTGCTAATTGTACCGTTATTGTATCAGATACAAGGGTGAGTTCACCCATCATCAGCAGCTATGATACGGCAATTGTACTTAATCAGCCATCCTTAGAAAAATTTGAGTCTAGAGTAAAGCCCGGTGGCACTCTAATTTATGAATCTAACAATATTTTGAATCCGCCGACGCGAAAAGATATTAATATTTATGCAATTCCAGCAACCGTTGAAGCAAATAAAATTGGAAATGCGAAGACAATGAATATGATAATACTCGGAGCTTTCTTATCTAAAACACCTCTCGTTTCCGTAAATTCAATTATGGAGGGGTTAAAAAAAGTGCTGCCAGAAAGGCATCACAATTTATTGCCTGTAAATGAAAAAGCACTGAAACGCGGGATGGAATTATTAAAATAATTTTTAATAAGTACCTTTATCTTTAACAGATATTTTTACAATTTAAAGCATCAAAATTAATAGGAGGTGTGTCTTCTTTATTTTAGCTATTAACCCCGGGGCTACTACTACTGAAATCGGTTATTTCAGCAATGAACGGGAATTATGGCGTAAAAAAATAAACCACTCGACAAACTCTTTACCATCTTGGGTACCTGACCAACTTCAGATTCGATTTGATTCCTTAAAATCTTTTTTCAATAAAATAACTAAATTAGATGCAATTGCTGCTCGTGGCGGACCATTAAAGCCACTTTCGGGAGGAGTTTACCATATTAATGAAAAAATGTTGTTAGCTTATAAGTCGTGTAAATATGCAAACCATGCCTCAAATTTAACGGCTCTCATTGCAAATAAATTATTAAACCAATTCGATGTTCCTGCATTTATTGTAGATCCGGTAACAACCGATGAGTTTATTGATGTAGCTAGAATTTCAGGCGTTCCGGGCATTGAACGTAAAAGTAGAAGTCATGCATTAAATATTAAATATAGTGCTCGTAAAGCTGCATCAGAAATCGGCATTGATTTAGCTGACACAAAATTTATTATTGCCCATCTTGGAAGCGGGTTCTCTATTGCAGCAGTCGAAGGCGGGGAAATTATTGACGTGAATGACGCTTTGCTTGGAATGGGACCATTTTCAGTTCAGCGTGCCGGTGGTTTACCAATTTCTGGCATCTTAGATAAAATATTTTTGGACGGAAAAAACAAAGAAAATGCAGAACAATTATTCTCACAAGAAAGCGGTTTGAAGGGCTATCTTGGAACAAATCAATTTCAGGAAATTGAAAAAAGAACTAAAGACGGTGATAAACAAGCATCATTGATTGTCAATGCAATGGTTTATCAAATTGCTAAGGAAATTGGGGGACTTCATGCAGCATTTTCAGGAAAGACATCTGCTTTAATCTTGACCGGAGGACTTTCCAATTCTACTTTATTGATTGAAAAATTGAAAAAATATTTGAGATTTATTCAACCACTTATTGTCTATCCCGGTTCCTTTGAATTAGAAGCTCTAAGCCAAGGCGTATTGCATATTCTAAATGGCAAGGAAACAGCAAAAGAATATTTATGATTACAACCTATAAAGAAATTTATGACTCAGTTTCCAGCTACGAATCGGTGCGATTGGCTGTGGTAAATCCTCAACGAAAATATATTTTACAAGCTTTAGAACAAGCTGAAGCAAATAATTGGATTGAGCCATTACTATTTAAAAACGATAATGTTGAAAAGGCATTAAATGATTCTATCGAAGCTATAAAAAATGGTGATGCAGATTTGTTAATGAAAGGTA
>JAHJCW010000225.1 GCA_018812885.1 bacterium
CGAAATGATGGTCCGCAAAATCTTGCATTGATTGGCATAATTACACGCGGTGAACCTCTCGCAAAGCGTATTAAGAAATTAATTCTCGATCAAACCAATGAAGATTTACCAATCGGATTAGTTGATATCACTTTTCACCGCGACGATTATCGTGAGCGACTGGTCGTTCCACAGGTGAAAAATACTGATATTCCTTTTTCACTTGATGGTAAAACCATTATTTTGGTTGATGATGTATTATTTACCGGAAGGACAATTCGTGCTGCGATAGAAGTACTGCTGTCTTTTGGAAGACCTGCGAAAATTCAACTGGCGGTTCTAGTTGATCGCGGTCATCGTGAAATGCCGATTCGTGCCGATTTTGTAGGTAAAAACATTCCTACACACGGTGGCGAACATGTCAAAGTATTCCTGAAAGAAATTGATGGCAAAGATGGGGTTCAGCTGATATATCCGGATGGAGTAGTAAAATGATAAAAGAGAAACATTTGCTAGGATTAGAAGGATATCCTGCTGAAAACATTGAAACCATTATTGAAACTGCGTTCGGATTCCGAGAAGTGTTAGAGCGACCAATTAAAAAAGTGCCGTCCTTACAGGGTAAAACTATTGTCAATTTATTCTATGAAGATTCAACAAGAACACGTATTAGTTTTGAATTGGCCCAAAAACGGTTAAGCGCGGATACAATCAATTTTTCTGCATCATCAAGTAGCGTGAAAAAAGGTGAAAGTTTTAAAGATACTGTTCAAAATCTTGAAGCGATGAAAATTGATGCAATCGTTATGCGCCATCCCTATCCTGGTGCCGCCCTACATTTAACAAAATTTGTCGATGCAGTTGTTATAAATGCTGGTGATGGTACGCATGAACACCCGACTCAAGCTATTTTAGATATGATGAGTTTAAAAGAACATTTTGGCAGGATTAAAGGATTAAAAATCGGTATAATTGGAGATATTTTACATAGTCGCGTTGCGCTGAGTAATATTCATGGACTTACAAGCTTGGGGGCGGAAGTAACACTTTGTGGCCCGGCAACACTTATTCCAAAAGATATTGAAAATTTAGGTGTTAATGTTTCTTATAATATTGATGAAGTTATGGACTGGGCGGATGCAATTAATGTGTTGCGAATTCAAATGGAAAGAATGGGAGTGGGACTTTTTCCATCCACGCGGGAATATCGAAATCTGTTTGGGATAACTCATGAACGTCTCGAGCAGCATGATAAGAAACTAGTAATTATGCATCCCGGTCCAATGAATAGGGGAGTTGAAATCGACAGTAACGTAGCCGATAGTTCGCAAGCGATTATCTTAGATCAAGTTCTGAACGGTGTCGCCAGTAGAATGGCGATTTTATATTTATTGTTAGGTGGAAAACAGGAAGCAGTTTAATATAGGCAGTTATATGAAAATTAATAAATTAAGTAAAAATGTATTTCTAAAAGACGGAACGATTTATGATCCGGTTAAACAAAACAGTATTAAAGGAAATATCCTTATTGCAAAT
The DNA here is from genome assembly GCA_018812885.1 of bacterium. Classification (GTDB taxonomy): domain Bacteria; phylum Fidelibacterota; class Marinisomatia; order Marinisomatales; family JAHJCW01; genus JAHJCW01. Next base: position 1,516 of record JAHJCW010000225.1, read on the forward strand.
GGAAAAATAAATAGAATAGGCGCTATTAAAGCTCCCAGGGGAGCTGAAATTATTGATTGTTCGGGACTAATCATAACTCATGGATTTTGTGATATTCATGCCCATTTTCGGGAGCCGGGTAGGGAAGATAAAGAAACTCTGCAAACCGGTGCAAAAGCTGCCCTAGCAGGTGGTTTTACTAGAGTATGCGTTATGCCAAATACTAATCCACCGCTTGATGATCCCGAATCTATCCGATTTATTGTAGAAAAAGCCGAAGAAACCCCGATTTATATCCATCCGATCGGTGCAATTACAAAAGGTCAGCAAGGTAAAGAAATTACTGAAATGGGCGCTATGAAGTCCGAAGGAGCAGTCGCTTTTAGCGATGATGGTATTCCGCTACAAAACGCCTATGTTATGCGATTAGCTTTGGAGTATGCCGGAATGATTAATATACCAATCATAAATCATGCTGAAGATATGTCTCTTAGAAACAATGGGGTAATGAACGAAAGTGAAGTTTCGACTAGATTGGGCTTGTCTGGCAATCCCGATATTGCTGAATCCGCAATGATACAGCGCGATTTGCAAATTGCACAATCTACAAATTCAACTCTCCACATTCCTCATGTTAGTACACAAAAAAGTGTTGAAGAAATCGAGAAATATAAATCAATATTCCCCAAAGTAACTGCGGAGGTAACTCCGCATCATTTATTTTTCAATGATGAAGCACTTATAACGTATGATACAAATTTAAAAGTTGCTCCACCAATTAGAACCGAGAATGATAGACAGGCATTAATTTCCGCTTTAAGTGATGGTACTATTGACTGTATTGCTACCGATCATGCTCCACACACAATAGAAGAAAAAGAAGCACCATTTGATTTAGCGCCATTCGGAATGATTGGCTTAGAAAGTTGTTTTGGAGCTGTAAATAAAATTCTTGTTCAGGAAAGTGGAATGAAAATTGAAGCGCTAATTGATTTATTGACAGTAAAGCCACGTAAAATCATGGGATTTAAACAAGATTTATTTGCTGAAGGTACCTTAGCTGAAATTACTATTATAGACCCAAAAGCAAGTTGGACGTTTTCAAAAGATAATATCTATTCAAGGTCAATAAATTCTCCATTTATAGGCCAGGAATTATTTGGTAAAATTAAATATACAATTGTTAAGGGATTTGTGGCGGAAATTTAAATCATTATTGAATAATAATTTAAATTTCAATCTTTAGATATTTTTAATTCCCAAATGGTAATATAGCCGATTCCTTTGGAAAATAAATCATATTATTTCAATTTCATAATTGATTGAAATTAAATAATATGCGTACCTTTCTATTCTCTTTTTTATAGGAAATTAATGATTAAAAGTTTAACGGGATTCGGTAATGTAGAACTGAACGATGAATCCACCCAACTTAATATAATAATACGGTCGGTGAATTCACGATTTTTAGATATTAAATTTCGTGGAATTGACTTAAATCCTAAGTTGGAAATGGCAATACGGCAGGAAATCCAAAAATACTTACTACGGGGAAGTGTGCAAATTCAGATTAATCATAGGAATGGTACAAAAAATAACAAAGAAATATATTTCAACCGGGAACGATACGAACAAATCGAAAGCGTAATAAATATAATTCAATCAGAATACGGTCGACATATCCAATTGAGTGATCTTATTTCATTAACTGATTTAGTGGGAGGGACTGAATCTATTGAAATAAATGATTCTACATTACTGAAAGGTGTTTCTGAAGCAATTAAACAGGTGGATGAAATGCGGAAAGAAGAAGGAGCATCAATTAGTACTGATATCAAAAATCGAATCGGGCTAATACAAGAATCGCTCTCTATTCTTGAAGGATTATCCAGAGAATTTGTCAATGAGCAACATACTAAATATAGAGAAAAAATAAAATCTTTACTAAATGATATTAAGGTAGATGAAGATCGGATAGCACAAGAAATTGTGATTAATGTTGATCGTTTTGATTTTACCGAAGAAATTGTGCGTGCTGCCAGTCATTGTGAACAATTAACTACATTTTTAAAGGTTGATGAACCAGTCGGTAAAAAATTGAATTTTATTTTGCAGGAATTATCGCGTGAAATAAATACAATCGGTTCAAAAAGTCCAAGTAGTGGAATATCACAAATGGTAGTTGAATTAAAAAGTGAAATCGAAAAAATCCGCGAACAAGTTCAAAATATTTTATGAATAATTTGATTGTAATATCAGCTCCATCCGGTGCAGGAAAATCGACTTTATGTCGTGCGTTACAAGATAAATATCCCGAAATATTATTTTCAATTTCGTGCACTACAAGACCTAGGCGCGAATATGAAAAAAATGGATATGATTACGATTTTATATCAGATGTAGAATTTAAAAAAAGAATACAAGCTAATAAATTTATTGAATTTGAGGAAGTTCA
>JAHJCW010000226.1 GCA_018812885.1 bacterium
AGTCTACACCACGCGAAGAGTGTGGAGAATGTGCGATGTCGGCTCATCACATCCTGGGGCTGGAGAAGGTCCCAAGGGTTAGGCTGTTCGCCTATTAAAGTGGTACGTGAGCTGGGTTCAGAACGTCGTGAGACAGTTCGGTCTCTATCCGCCGTGGGCACAGGAGATTTGAGGGAATCTGCTTCTAGTACGAGAGGACCGAAGTGGACGAACCTCTAGTGTACCAGTTGTTTCATCAGAGGCATTGCTGGGTAGCTATGTTCGGTCAGGATAAGCGCTGAAAGCATATAAGCGCGAAGCCTATCCCAAGATTAGATTTCCCTACCGTTAAGGTAATAAGGATCGTTGTAGACTACAACGTTGATAGGCCATAGGTGCAAGTACAGCAATGTATTCAGCCGAGTGGTACTAATATTCCGAATGGCTTTACCAAACTTTTGGTATTAATATTGAGTTTAGCGTCAATTTCCGAAAATTTATTCCGGTGATTATAGCATAGGGGAAACACCCGTTCTCATCCCGAACACGGAAGTTAAGCCTTATTGCGCCAATGGTACTGCACGGGAAACTAGTGTGGGAGAGTAGGTCGTCGCCGGGAACTTTTAAGCCCATGTTGAAAAATGTGGGCTTTTTATTTGGTTGCTAAATTATTCTATCATTATTTTAATAAAAACATTTTAGTATAAAGATTAGAACATTGCTAATGTTTTGTAGTAATTTTAATATATATGTGCAAACAAAAAGTATTTTAAATATGAAAATCATTAATGCAATTCTGTTTACATTTCTATTGTTGAATCCAATACTCTTTGCAGAGGAAGGTATAGTTGTCGATAATGGACTAATTGTATTAAAAACACATTCGTACAAATCATTTGTTGGTATAATTCAAAAAGAAAAATCCGATTCGACATTATTTCAAACATTTGATGGTGAAAAGATTGAATTTGCTAATACCGAAATATTAATGACCTATGATTTTAATGGTCGTATTCGTAACGGAAGACTGCAAAAGAGAGATCCAAATTCAAGTTTCTATTTGTTCTCTCCTTCAGCGTTTGCAATCGAGAATGGGAAATTATATTGTCGGGATTTTTGTTTATTTTATCCTTCGTTAAATTATGGGTTAGCTAATATTTTATCAGCGCAAGCAGGATTGTTCTGGTACCCCGGTATGGATTACGAAAATACGCCATTTGTTGGGAATCTTAAACTTACTGCTTTTGAAACTCATATATTTTCGTTAGCTGGGGGAATTACTTTTGTTAATTTACCTGTAATTCAAAAAGAGAAAATCTATAGTACTGGATTTGCGTTTGTTACGGGTACATTCGGCAACCGCTATAATCATGCCTCGATCTCATCTGGTTGGGGATTTGTTCAGAAAAAATCAGAATGGCAACGTGAAAACAAACCAATAATTGTTGTCGCCGGAAATTTACGATTACATAATTCCGTAAGTTTTGTTACCGAAAATTGGTTTTTCCCTGATGAAAAAATTGAAGATTCTCTCTTATCAATGGCGTTAAGGTTTTTCGGTAGACAAATAGCGGTTGATTTAGGTGCAACCTTTACTGCAAACTTAATCAAAGAAAAAGTTTCGCCTATCCCAGTGATAAATATTACTTATCACCTACGATAATTATTGCAATACAAAGCGGAGCGTAATTACTGCAACCTGATTCAATTGTGGATCAGTTGGTTTTAATGAACTTAATCTCCACTGTTTTAGAGTTTTTATGGTTACAGATTCTAATGTGGCATCGGCTTTTTTTAGAGGTATAAGGTCACCAATTGTTCCATTTGGTAATACTGTAATCTTAATTTGAATCCGTGCTTCTTTATCTAATCCAGGAGGATATACGGGCAATGGATCATAAAGGACATCTCTAACCACCCCTTCCCAGCTAATATCATAAGGTTTATCGAATTTTACTTCACCCCCTTTTTGCCCCGGTATGGCAGTGGCATCTACCTTTTTGCCAACTGATTTATCGGATGGTTTACTCCCGGGTTTTACAGCGCTGAATATTTCATCGTCTAAGCTTGATAAATTGTCGTTTACACCATGAAGTGTTTCTCTTTTTGTACTTATTTTATCTTTCTGTCCAGATTTATTTAACTGTCCTTGACTTTCTATCGGAATCCGATTTAGATCACGTTCGGTCATTCGTCTAGTCGGTAAATCAATATTTCTTGTTGGTGTTACGGATTTTGCAACTGTCTGTGCTGTTCGTGGTGTAGATGCAACTGTTGGTTGAGATGTTTGCGGTACAGATGCCGCAACAGGAGTAGGTGGGGATGGCGATAAAACATTTTCTTCGATTACCGGGAAATCAACAGGACTGTAATCAGAAAATGTTACATCTGTGTATTCTGATAGATCAATTGGATTATCGTATATGATAAGTAGAAAAATTAATGATAAAAATCCATGCAAGAATATGGATGCAATCCATCCTTCATATTTTGATGTGATCACCAGTTTATTTTTCATTTTGACTTTTTTCAGTAGCAATATTAAAATTCGTAGCTCCTACTTTTTTACCGATATCTAAAATAGCAACAGTTTGTTCTATCGTAACTCCCTTGTCAGCGCGGATAATAATAGCCTGTTCAGGACTAATTGCCATTAACTGATTCCATCTTGCAGGTAAATCGGAAAATGAAACTTGATTTTGATTTAAATAGATCAAACCTTTTTGAGTAAGCGTGATAGTGATACTTTTTTCATTTGTCGATTC
>JAHJCW010000020.1 GCA_018812885.1 bacterium
TGCAATATTAATGTTTATAAATAGAATATTTTCAAGCCAAATTAAAGACTATATAAGCAATGTATAAAAAAATAATAGCTACAATAATTGTATATTTTTTCATCTCCAATTTATATTCTCAAATATTTATTCCTGCTGATCCGTTTTATTTATTTGAACAAGAAAAGAATTCATTCACTATTGATAATAATAATTCCAAGATTTTTCTCATTAGACCTTTTTTGAATCATACTGATAAAACATTAAATGGTACATGGTCTGTTGGTTTTCGTACTGAATTATTTTTAAATGATAATGCACCCAATTTAGAGAATACGTCGGATAGATGGATCGGCAAAGGTATATCTTTTTATCAAGGAGTACATTTAGCTTACACAAACAAGTTTTTATCACTTAGTTTGGAGCCATTTTATTTCTCAAATCAAAATAAAGATTACTCAGAACCTTGGCAATCATATTTTGATAGTAAATATGATGAATATAAATTTGATACTGATCAACCATGGCGTGAAGAAAAATTTTCTAAATTGAATGACAACCGACCACATGGCGACGAACCTTATAGCAAAACGGGAATTCGTGAAGCTCAAATATATTTACATTATAATGGGTTGGGTGTTGGATACTCTAATGCAAACATGTGGTGGGGTTCGGGTTACCATTCAAGTCTTAACATGACAAACAATACAACCGGCTTCCCCCATTTGATGATTGGTACAATTCAAGAACAACGTATAAAAGATTTCGGAATTAATTTTCGATATATCTTTGCCGATTCATTAAAATACAATGCTGCTGGTCCGTTTTATACAGCAATTACATCATCAATTACATATTACTCAAATCCAATTATTACTTTAGGCTTTTCTCGCTCATATTTAACAGGTGGTAAACGAACTAGTGAAATAATAACACGCAAAGAGGCGATGTTGATTCCATTTGAGCCGATATATCTTGAAGATAAACAAACAGACCCTGATGACCCATTAAGTTCCGCTGATATTTGGGATCAAACTCTTGTAGGTTATCTAACTATGACTTTCCCAAATGTAGGATTAGTCGTTTTTGTCGAGTACGGTAGAAATGATCATGCTTGGGATAAAGAAGATTTTATAAGGCAACCGGACCACACAGGCGCAAGTGTAATCGGTTTGCGAAAATATGGATTTTTTAATAACCCGCATTTAGTGGGTGGGATAGAATACGCAAATTTAATAAAAACCAAATATTGGAATGATCGACAAAGTGCTGATTGGTATGATCGTTGGAATTTTGATTATTGGGGCTACGATGGCAGACATTGGGGAGCACATAGCGGACCAGATTCAGATGATTTCTATGTTTATTTTGGATACATGAGTGATAAACTGACAGTGATTCCTTCTTTCAATTATGAACGGCATGGTGTTATTGACAATAAGATTCCTGAACGGGAATACGAATATAATTCTCCTGAATATCCTTGGCTGCATATTTGGGCCAATCGGACCTTTTGGCCTGAAGTTAAATTGGAATATCGCATAGACGTCCGATATAAATATAAAGGATTTATATTTAATTTTTATTATGAACGGGAAAAGATTCATAATGACCAATTTCGTGAGTGGGCAGATCCAGCATTTGAAGAACGAAAATCCAATGTTTTTTGGTTAGGAGTCGAACGTAGATTTGATAAAGATGAAATGGTAAAGTTATATAATCAATATATTAAGAAGAATTAATGGGCTCTCTTTAATTCTTGTACCATATTTAGTGCGATATTCAATAGCATATAGTCTTATAGGTGGTGCTCATAATCCAACAGAAGGGATACCTAAATTCGACAAGTAACATGAAAACGCGGCAATTTAAAAATTCATCCAAATTTATTTTTATTTATTTTATGATTATTATTCCGATTAATTTATTATTTGGAGCTTTTGAATCATATCCTACCTCAACGGCAAATTTGGCATTTGGTCGAATCAATATGAATTGTAAGGGAAATATCCTTGATATAATTAATGAACCGAGCAGTATAATCAATTTTAATATGAAAGGTGGAGAAGTTATCTGGAACAGACCATTTCAAATCAATGAATTACAGCAAACTGCTTTTGCGTCTGCATTTATCTATAAAAATTGGGGAATCGGAATTAGTGCAAGCACTTTTGGAAATAATATTTATAATGAAAGTATGTTAGTAATAAGCGTTGCAAAGTCAGTTAAAATGCGGCTGTCGCTTGGCGCAAATCTTATACTCTACCAACTCAAGATAACCGATTATGGAACAGCACATGCGCCCGGTCTTTCCGCTTCAATGCGATATAATATTAACAATGACTGGGATTGGGTTACCACAGTCAGGAATATTAATTTTCCTAAAATCGGTGCTTCTAAAGATGAATTACCACAAGTTATTACAACGGGTTTTGTGGGTACAATACATGAAATCCTTACAATTGCAACTGAATGGGAACAAGACCTTGAGTATAAAGGAGCAATTAAGTTTGGAGTTATGGTAAAACCGTTTAAACAATTATTGTTTTCGGTTGGATATGTATCAAATCCCGGCCAATTAACAGTGGGATTATCAATTAATATTAATAAAATATATTTTGAATATGGCACAATTGCGTACAACGATCTTGGCTTATTTACACATCAGCTTGGTATTGGCGTTAATCTTGATCGGCGTTAAGCCGATTACCGCTCAACAAAAAGAAGCCACTACCTTTCTACAAAACCTTGATGCGGAAATAGCCATTCCCGAAGAAGATATTATTTTAATTAATGATATTCTCAAGGGGCAATGGTCCTTGGGCATAGAATTAGCAGAGCAAATAATGAAACTATCGTTTATTGATTTTGATGATGAACAAGCACTAAATAACGTATTGGATAGCAAGACAATGTTGGCAATTTTACGAAATGGTGATGTGTCTGATTTTTTACGCCAATTAATAACTACCATTGATGAATCAACATTACGTAATCAAAAATCAGGTGATATTCTTATTAGTCAATATATGGTATTTAACGATGATTCTCGTTATCGCTGGAAATTTAATTATAGTGCAAATAATTATTCAGCGGGTCTAATTGCTGAACGCGATCCGGATGAAAAGAAATTGATTGATTACCTATCGGGATATTTATCAAAAAAATACAATTTTGGAGAATTCATAATCGGTGACTATCAAATTATTACTGGATTTGGTTTATGGTCATGGAGATCCGTCTCAACCCGTAAAAGTTTTGAGACTATTACCGGACTGCCGAGAATTGGTCGGGGAATTTCTCCCTATCGTTCGTCTAACGAATCTTGGTATCTAAGGGGAATTGCTTACACTAAAGAAACAAAATTTGGCAATTTACTTATTTCGGGTGGCTATACCCATCAAGACGGTAAATTAGATAGTACAGGTAATTTGTCTCTTAGCTATTCCGGACTGCATACCGGCGCCACTTCTATTGAGCAACAAAACAATATAACGGAGGCTGTAATTCTGGGACAATGGAATTATAACAAACCAAACACAAATATTGTAACATCGGTTGCCGGCGTTAATTGGAATGATAAAAGTAACAATAATAGTCGAGATTGGAGTGGTTCAGTTGCATTTAATCAATTATTAGATTATGGAAATATATTTGGTGAGATTGGACGCGGTTATAATAGTACTGCAGGAATTATAACTGGATTGAGATTGAAAATTCCAAATGTTAAGTATCTAATATCATCACGATATTATTCAAATGGCTATTCGGCCTTAAGATCTAACCCTTTTGCTGAATGGGTTGGTGATGATCGCAATGAACTTGGGTTTTTTCAAAGTATTAGTTTTAAACACAATCGTAATATTTTTACAATTTATGGGGACTTATTTAAAGCAATTGATGTAGAAAATGATGATTTCTTTCCTAAATCAGGACAAGAAGCCGGGTTGAGATGGGAGAGACGATATGGAAGACAATATCAAAGAATACAATGGACATGGGAGAAAAAATCGCAGGAAAATGATGGGACATATTTGTTAAATCAACAACCTTTATATAAAATTGATAATACGCTCAAATACAGTAGGGTATTCAATTTAAGCAATTCTATTTGGAGCAAATTGCAAATGACTTATTCCTTTGATGAAACAAGTGAGTCAAAATCGCAAGCGTATGGTCTCGATACACAGATTTGGTGGGAGATGGAAAAAGTTTCTGTTTTCTTAGATGTTGTTACAACGATTACTAACGGTGGCTCAGCATGGATTTATTTTTGGGATGTCAATCTACCTGGTGAGATGACTACACGAGTTTATACTAAGGACAGTATATCTCCTGCAATTAAAATTCTATATCAAATGAACTCAGGATTTGAGTTGGGATTTCGCTTAAGAGCGCAGTGGGAAGATCTCAATTTTACAGGAACTCCAGAAATATTTGGTGCGTTAGTACTTGAAGTGTTATTATAGTATCAAGGTTGCCTCTGATTAAAACTATATGATAACTTTAAAGTTATGAAAATATTACGTATTTCTCTTTTTGTCATTTTTCTTTTCTCGTTAAGTGTCTCGGCAGCGACGATAAAAGTTGTTAACCAAATAGAAAACACAGAAGATACACTAAAGATTTTAGATAATGTACCGGTAGTATATGGTTCAATTAAAGATTTGGCAAGAATATTGACTACCATGATTTATGAAAATATCGAAAGAGAAAAGATAGTTCTATATATCGGAGATCATCGTGTAAAAATTTCTGCCGGTACAAGTTTTATAGTAATTGATGACGAAGTATATCAAATGCCATCACCGGCAATTATATTTGAAGGAGATATATTTCTGCCAACCAATACATTCTTTAAAATACTACACGAAACTGTTTTGCCGAGCGTCTCATATAATGTAAAAGATAATCAGGTAGTTATAAGTCCCACAGAATATAATATTCAAACCATTCAAGTTGATGAAAAAGCCAATGGCACAATTATACGTATTAAGGCACAGAAGAAATTCAAGAAGAAAGAAATAAGCACTTTTTTACATAAAAATGGCTGGTTTTATATAACGATCCAAGGTGGTGCCGCGGATTCAAATAATATTTTAAAAACTGATACCCGTGGAATAATTAAGAAAATATCAATGGATCAGCTCGAAGGGGGATTGCAGTTAGCATTTTTCCTGAGATCGGATATAGAAAGACATGAAGTTTCTCAGAATAACAATACAAAAGAGATTGTAATAACACTTTGGGCGCCATTGTCGAAAAGCGTAGCCAGGATCCAGGAAGTAAAAAGTCAGTGGGAAATTGACACAATTGTTCTAGACGCCGGCCATGGCGGAAAAGACCCCGGAACAATAGGTAAATATGGAACGAA
>JAHJCW010000227.1 GCA_018812885.1 bacterium
TGAACAAATGCCTGATCCATTAAAATATAATCAAAAAGATATGCCAATTGTCAATCAGGAGTATAATTCTGCACTACATCAAATTGGGACGTTAGGAGGTGGTAACCATTTCATCGAAATTCAAAAAGGAAACGATGGTTTTATTTGGATAATGGTGCATTCTGGAAGCCGAAATATCGGCTTTAAAGTAGCAAGTTATTATAACAAATTAGCTAAAACACTCAACGAAAAATGGAAAAGCAAGATACCCCCTAAATGGGACTTAGCATATCTCCCACTTGATTCTAAGCAAGGACAAATCTATCAGAAAGAAATGCATTATTGTGTTGATTTTGCATTTGGTAGCAGGAAATTGATGATGAACCGAATCAAAGAAGCGATTAGTTCTTTTTTCGATGGCGTTATCTATAATGATATAATCAATATTGCTCACAATTATGCAGCGATAGAGAATCATTTCGGGGAAAAAGTGATTGTACATCGTAAAGGTGCAACCTTAGCTAGTAAGAACACTATCGGAATAGTTCCCGGCAGCCAAGGAATGAAAAGCTACATTGTAAAAGGGAAAGGAAACTTAAATAGTTATAATTCTTGTTCACACGGTGCCGGTCGTCTGTTAGGCCGTCGTCAAGCACAAAGACAGTTAGATTTAAAAAGTGAACAGAAAGCCCTTGAGGAAAAGGGTATAATTCATTCAATCAAATCTAAACGTGACCTGGACGAAGCTCCCAGTGCTTACAAAGATATTGTAACCGTTATGAATAATCAGAAGGACTTAGTGGAAATTTTAGTAGAGTTGGAACCTTTAGCGGTAATAAAAGGATGATATATGGTAAAGAATGCTCTACATAAAAAAGATATTACATATCTGTAAAATACAATATTAAAACCGTTTAGTGTAAATATGGCAATAAGGGGTAGTCCCTTTGTGATCATAATAATCTTGATGATAATCTTCTGCACTCCAAAAAGTGGATGCCTTAGTCACTTCAGTTGCAACATTTAATCCTTTGCTTTTTAAAGTAGCAATTAATTTTTCCGCAACCTCTTTTTGGTCATCATTCAAATAGAAAATACCAGATCGATATTGTGTTCCTACATCAGGACCTTGCTGATTTACTTGAGATGGGTCATGCGTTTCAAAGAACAACTTTGCGAGTTCCTCATAACTAACTTTTGATGGATCGTAAATTACTTCAGTCGCTTCTGCATGACCTGTTTTGCCTGTGCACACCTCATCATATGTTGGTTCATCCTTTGTTCCGCCTGTATAACCTACGGTAGTGGATATCACACCATCAACTTTGGAAAAATGATATTCTGTCCCCCAAAAACAGCCTGAAGCAAATATTGCTCTTTCAGTTTTATTTTCGTTAATTATCGGCTCAAATTTTATTGAAATTGAATTAACACAATTTCGTGTATTCTTGTTCGTTAGATTTTCACCAGTGAATACATGCCCAAGATGTCCTCCACAATTCGCGCAAACAATTTCTGTACGTCTACCATCAGCATCGGGAATGCGTTTTATAGCATTTGAGATTTCATCATCAAAACTCGGCCAACCGCAGTGCGAATCGAATTTATCTTCGGATTTGTACAAAGGAGCGTTGCATTGTTTGCATAGATAGGCGCCTTTCTCAAAATGCATATCATATTCGCCGGTAAAAGGGCGTTCTGTACCTTTGTTGAGAATCACCAGTTCCTCTTCTAATGTTAACTTGCTGAATTTGTTTTCTTTTGTTTGAGCCATTAAAGCGATAACCCCAATGAAAATTAATAATGTTAAAATATATTTCATAATGTTTGTCTTTTATATTATGAAATATATCAAGTATTGTTTCATAAAAAATGTAAGCTATATTACTTTTGTAGAAATTAAGGAATGCAGTAACTTCCGCTCGCTATTTTAAGTGATGGGCTCGTAGTTCAACGGATAGAACAAGTCTCTCCTAAGGATTAGATAGAGGTTCGATTCCTCTCGAGCCTACAAATTTATTATTATGAATCGGAGATCTAAATGCTGAAACCAAAAAGAAAGATATCTAGACGGGATATAAAAAAAGATCCATTTTTAGAGTTTATTAATGATAGTCAAAAGTGGATAAAAGATAGAAAAAAAATAATTTATCAGGCGGTGTTTGGTGTTATCGTAGTTGTAGCAGTAACATATTTTGTAAGTAATAACCGAATCAGTTCAGGAATTACAGGGGAGGCTTTACTTGGAAAAGCATTATTATCTCAAGATATAGGTGATGTGGAAAATGCTAAATTCCAATTGCAAACCCTGATTGATGATTATGACGGAACTAAAGCCGGAATTGAAGGAAAATATTACCTCGGTAAGATGTCATTTGATGATGGAGAATTAGAATCGGCATCTGAAAATTTTAATGACTATGTTAAGAAAGGTGACAATGCAATATTAATGACAAGTGCTTATAAGTTATTATCAGAAATTGCCCTAAAAAACAATAATAGCGAAAAGGCAGAGAGTTATTTACAAAAAGGCACCAAATTTGCAGAAAATACAGTCTATCATCAGGAAATGTCATTATTGCTAGCAAAACAACTATTTGAAAACGGGAAAATTGATAAGGCAAAGAAAATTGTTGATAATATTTTGAAACAAGAAGAAATACTATTTTCAATTAAAAAAACAGCTGAAGAGCTAAAAGGACGAATTGAGGGGTAAAAATAGCAGTTAATTCCTTGTAAAATATTACAATAACAGATAAATTTAGCGATGGAAAGTGGGTGATTTGCCCACTTTTCGTTTGTATAAGATGGATGAATTAGTAAAAAATATTAAAGAATTACTCGATCCGGATATTCATTTGATGGATGTTCAAGAGAACCATCAGAGAGATTTAGTGAGAGTTGTTGTCGACTCTGAAAATCCAATAACGATCGATACTATTACTGATATCACGCGGACTATAAGAGATTCGGAGGTTATTGATAAATATTTTCCAAATGGCTACAAGATGGAAGTTTCATCGGCTGGGATTGATGCTAATTTAGAGCAGCCTTTTCAATTCAGGAAAAATATTGGTCGACAATTAAAATTAAAGCTTAGTATCGACGATTCTTTCCAATCAATAACAGCGGTGCTGAAAGATGTTGATGAAAAAGGAATATTCATCCAATCGAATAAAGAAATTAGTCATATTAACTATGCCGATATTAAACAGGCAAAAATCATAGTGTCATTTAGTTAGTATTGGAGGGATTTTGATAAATAGAGAACTAATAGAAGTATTTTCTGAGATAGCACGCGAAAAAAATATTGATCGTACCGAACTCGGTTCGATAATTGAACAATTATTTTTATATATTATTGAAAAGCAAAACGGTGATTCATCAAATTGCAGTGTAATAGTTAATCTTGATAAGGGTGAAATTGAGATTTACGCTGAAAAAACAATTGTAGATAAAGTCAATGACTCCAATTTTGAGATTACACTCAAAGAAGTGCTGAAAAAAGACCCTAACTTGAGTGATATGCAAGTTGGCGATCCATATGTTGAAGTTGTTGATCCAAGGATATTCAGCAGAAGAATTATTGCCCATGCCAAACAATTCTTTTCTCAAAGGATTGTAGATGTGGAGCGTAAATATATTTACGAAGATTATGCTAATCGTATAGGTGAAATTGTTATCGGAGTTGTTCATCAAGTCCAACGGGATAATATGTATGTTAATATCGATCACGCTGAATTGCGGATGCCGCGTTGGGAACAAATACCAAGTGAAAGATTCCGCCGTGGCGATACAACTCGCGCAGTGATTAAGTCTGTTGAGATTACCGCAAAAGGGCCTGATATCATTATTTCGCGTTCCGATAACCATTTTTTATTCAAATTATTTGAGATGGAAGTTCCTGAAATTGAAGACGGAATAATTGAAATCACAAAGATAGCTAGGCATCCGGGTGAACGCGCAAAGATTATCGTGAAGTCGAATGATAGACGTATTGATGCTGTTGGGGCTTGCGTAGGAATGCGAGGAAGTCGTATTCAAGCAATTGTTCGTGAATTAAACAACGAAAAGATTGATATTGTAAATTTTAGCGAGAAACCGGAAGTTCTTATTACACGTGCATTATCACCAGCAAAACCAATTGAATTACAGATTGATGATGATAGAAAATATTGTATTGCGATATTTGAGAAAGATGAATTAGAAACAGCTATTGGCAAAGGTGGTGTTAATATCAATTTAGCTTCAAAACTAACTGAATACCGGATTGATGCTTATAGTCCTGTAGAATATGAAACTTTCCTCAAGAATCAAGAAACCACTTTAAAAAGCATACCAAAATTTCCAAAAGATGCCCTAAAAGGATTATCAGAGATTTACATCAATAACGTTGCGGCATTATTAGCTGCAAACGAGAAAAAATTGCTTATAGCAGATGGCGTAACTGAAGAAAGTTTGGAAGAAATATATAATATCGTTCAATCTTTTTTAGAAATCAATAAGGAGCCTGATAATTCAATAGCCACTGAAGATAATTTAACTGAAGAAAATCAGGAATAGTAAAGTAGGAAAAGTAATAATTAATGGCTAATCGACCACTCAGAATATTTCAAATTGCTAAAGAGCTAAATATCTCTCATACTGAAATCTTATCATTTCTGAAAAGTAAAGATATAGATATCGCAAGCCATATGTCTCCGGTTGATGAAAATACGCATCAATTGATTTTATCTGAGTTTGCAAAAGATAAAGCCAATATAGATAGATACCGCAAAGATCAAGTTCGGCGAGAAATACAAGATACTCGAGTCCAAGAAAGACAAACTACCGGTAAAAAGTTAAAATTATTATCACTAGATGATCAAAGAATATTAGAGAAAAAAGAAGCTCAGAATGCAAAAGAAGCAGATATAGCAAAAAAGAAAAAGATTGAAGAAGGAAAGGAAAAAGCAGAAGCCAAAAAAATAAAAATTGATGAAAGCAAGAAAGCAGTAAAAAAGGTTATTGTTGAAGATAAAAAACCAATCAACGAGGCAAAAACAATTTCCGGTGTGCAACAAACAAAATCCGAAGAAGAGAAGAAGAAGGTATCTAAAGAAAGTGAAGATTCTAAGTTTAAGTCGTCGAAGAAACATATACTCAGAAAAGTAAATCTTTCCGAGATAGAATCGCGAACTAGCACAGGGGGAAAAAAGGGTCGTAAAACTGAAAAAGAAGAAGATAATTCTGCATCACAAAAAACTAAAGACCGTGTACGTCAAACTTTAGCAAAAATTGATACACATAAACGAAAAAAATCATATAAAAGAGGTCGTGACGGTTCTGATGATCCACAATCATCAGAAGATAATAACAGTATAAAAATTGCTGAATTTTCGAGCATTGATGAATTATCAAATATTTTCAATGTACCATCGGGGAATATTATAAAAACATGCTTTGGTCTCGGTATGATGGCAACGATAAATCAAAGATTAGAGTGGGATGTAATAGAATTATTAGCTGATGAGTATGGTTTTACTGTAGAACAAGAAACCACAGATGGCGGAGACTTGTTCTCATTTAAAGCTTCTGAAGAAGATATTGATAAGGCTGTTCCTAGAGCCCCGGTTGTGACTGTAATGGGACACGTTGACCATGGAAAAACTTCTATCTTAGATTATATAAGGAATGAAAATGTTGTTGCCGGAGAATCAGGTGGAATTACTCAACATATTGGTGCGTACAAAGTTGAAACTGAAGATGGGAAATCAATTACTTTTATTGATACACCCGGTCACGCGGCATTTACAGCTATGCGCGCTAGAGGAGCACAAGTAACTGACATTGTAGTACTTGTTGTAGCAGCAGATGACGCAGTGATGCCTCAAACAATTGAAGCAATTGACCATGCCAAAGCAGCAAAAGCACCTTTAGTTATTGCAATCAATAAAATTGATAAACCGGGAATTGATATTGATCGTGTTAAACGGCAACTAGCAGATCATAATGTATTAGTTGAAGATTGGGGTGGTAAAGTGCAAAGTATTCCTACATCTGCAAAAAGTGGAGATGGAATTAGTGATTTATTGTCTGCCATTATTCTGGAAGCTGAAATGCTTGAGTTGAAAGTAAATCGAGATTGTTCTGCAATGGGTACTGTAATTGATGCTCGTCTTGATAAAGGCTATGGTCCAATTGCTACAGTCCTTATTCAAAAAGGCACCCTTAACGTAGGTGAACCATTTTTGTGTAATAATTACTCTGGAAAAGTTCGTGCTATTATGAATGAACGTGGTCAAAGAATTAAGCAAGCTTTTCCTTCAGATGCTGTTCAGATCTTAGGTTTTGAAAAAGTGCCTCAAGCAGCCGATGTATTCGTTGCGGTTGAAAATGAGCGTGAATTGAAACGTATCGCAAGCGAAAGACAACGTCATCGTCGCGAGATTGAACAAAAGAAAATTGTTGCGTTTACTCTTGATTCCATGTCAATGATGATTAAAGAAGGGAGCATGAGAGAATTGCCACTGATTATTAAGGGCGATGTGGATGGTTCAATCGATGCACTTTCGGAAACTTTAATGAAACTAAATACCGGTGAAGTTGGTATTAATGTAATTCATAAATCTGTAGGGATGGTTTCGGAATCTGATGTATTGCTAGCTGAAGCTTCTCAAGCAGTAATTGTTGGATTCAATGTTCAAGTCGGATCTAACGCAAAGCTTGAAGCAAAACGTTCTGGTGTGGATATTAGAACTTATAGAATCATTTACAAAGTAGTTGAAGAAATCAAACTTGCATTAGAAGGTTTATTGGAACCCGACCAAAAAGAAGAAATAATCGGAAAGGCTATTGTGCTGACGCAATTTAAAATTCCAAAGATTGGTTTCATTGCAGGTTCAAAAGTAGAAGAAGGAGTTATCAAGCGTAATGCAATTGCTCGTCTTATACGTAACGATGAAATTCTATACGACAAAAAAGCTATTACATCACTAAAACGCTTTAAAGACGATGCTAAAGAAGTTAAAGAAGGTTTAGAATGCGGTATCGGATTGGAAGATGTAAAAACCTATAATGAAAATGATATCATAGAAGTGTATGAAATCATTAAAGTCAAACGGAAACTTGAATAGCCTTGAGAACAGAAAAACCGTACAAACGTACCGATAGAATTGAACACCAAATATTAGAAATTCTTGGTGAAATAGTAACAAAACGTATTGATTTATCACATCTTGGATTCGTCACATTTACAAATGCTAAGATTACTACTGATTTTAAGTTCGCAAAAATATTTTTCAGTATAGTTAACCCTCGATTAGAGCGCGAAGATATAATTGACGGAATGAACAAATTGCGTGGTCCATTTAGAAAATATTTAGCGCCTGAATTACATATAAAAAACATTCCCGAACTACAATTTATTTACGATGAATCCATTGAATATAGCGACAATATAGAAAGGCTGATAAGTACTATTCATAATGATAATTAATATTTACAAACCGGTTGGATGGACATCTTTCGATGTTGTTAGAAAATTAAGAGGAATCACCAAAGAGAAAAAGGTAGGTCATGCCGGTACACTTGATCCATTTGCTGAGGGTGTATTAATCATTGGTACAGGGAAAGACACAAAAATGCTTACTTCTATCAGTTCTGATTATAAATCATATATAGCGACATTGAAATTAGGTGAAGAAACTAATACAATGGATACAGAGGGTGAGATTGTAGAGAAATCAGACATTCCAAAATTATCAATTGATATCATCCAAAATACTCTTAACGGATTTTTAGGAAAACAGAAACAAATTCCACCAATGTTCTCAGCAAAGAAAGTTGGTGGTAAAAAATTATATGAATTAGCCCGAAAAAATGTTGAAATTGAAAGAGAACCTAAAGATATTGCAATAAAAGAAATTTGTCTAGTTAATTTTGTAAAAAATAAAATAAA
>JAHJCW010000228.1 GCA_018812885.1 bacterium
GAAAGTAATCGGTGGTATAACCGAAAAATGCACAGAAATTGGCAAAATTCTATATGAATCAATTATTGACACTGTAGTACCTGTTTCTTCACCCGAAACTGCCGAAACTGTTAAATTATTAGAAAATACATTTCGCTCAATCAACATTGGACTTGCCAACGAAGTCGCAATTATGTGTGAAAAACTTGGTGTAGACGTTTGGGAGGTTATCGATGCTGCGGCAACAAAACCTTTTGGGTTTATGAAATTTACACCGGGACCCGGATTGGGGGGACATTGTATTCCAATTGACCCTCATTATTTATCATGGAAGATGAAAACTTTGAATTACCGGGCAAGATTTATCGAGCTTGCCGGCGAGATAAATACCGGTATGCCACTACACGTTTTAGATTTAATTAGTAAAGGACTTAATCGATCTCAGCAGTCTATTAATGGAAGCAAAATATTAGTTTTAGGTATTGCGTATAAAAAAGATATAGACGATGTCAGAGAATCACCTGCACTGGATGTGATGACGCTATTAGAACTGGGCGGCGCATACGTTGACTATTATGATGGTTATGTACCCAAAATCAAATGGAATGGTGAAGATAAGTATAGCCAAAAGAAATTATCATCAGAAATATTACATGAATATGATACTGTTGTAATCCTTACAGATCATTCAAATATTGACTATGATTTAGTCAAATCAGAATCAAAATTGATTGTTGATACTCGCAACGTATTCTCAGGTATTAAAAATCCAAAAATAATTCGTTTAGGTAATAGTCAAAGTAATTAGAATCAACATGTACGATGTGGCTGTCATTGGAGGGGGAATTGTTGGATTGGCCACGGCTTTTGAATTTCTCGAGAAAAATCCATCCAGAAAGTTAATAATATTTGAAAAAGAATCGAAAGTAGCCGCCCATCAAACCGGTAATAATAGTGGCGTTATTCATTCCGGTATCTATTATAAACCCGGTTCGTTAAAAGCTAAAAATTGCCGGCTTGGCGTTAATAAACTATTGCAATTTTGTGACAAATATGGCATAAAATATGAATTATGCGGAAAATTAATTGTTGCAAATAGTGATAGTGAGATACCAAGTTTGATGGAACTTTATAATCGCGGAATAGAAAATGGAGTACCAAATATAAAGTTATTAGATGAAGATGAAATTAGAGAGTTTGAGCCACATACAACTGGCATAAAAGGTATTCATTCTCCCTCTACCGGTATAATAGATTATAAAGATGTTTGTAATGTTTGTGTTTATATCATTGAACAAAATGGTGGTAAAATACAATTAAATTCTAAGGTGAATGATATTGTCCAGGATAATGAAAGAATTATAATTGAAACAACGCGAGGTAATTTTCATTCTAAATCCATAATTAATTGTGCAGGACTATACTCCGATAGAATTGCAAAGATGACTGAGCCCAATCTTGGCGTTAAAATAATACCATTTCGTGGTGAATACTATAAGTTGAAACCGGGGAAAGCACATTTAGTGAAAAACTTAATATATCCAGTTCCTAATCCGGAGTTTCCATTTCTTGGAGTTCATTTCACCCGAAAAATTGATGGTACTGTAGAAGCAGGACCAAATGCAGTATTAGCATTTGCTAGAGAAGGTTATACTAAAACAGATATTAATTTTGCGGATTTGTTTGATATATTAGGATATCCTGCTTTTTGGAAATTGGGAAAACGATATTGGAAAATCGGAACTGCTGAGATGTTACGATCTTATTTAAAAGTTTTATTTGTAAAAGCATTAAAAAAGATAATTCCAGAAATAGAAAGTAAAGATCTAATCCCCGGTGGAAGCGGTGTTCGAGCTCAGGCACTGACTATAGACAGTAAATTACTCGATGATTTCCACATAATCAGGAATGATAATATAACACACATACTAAATGCTCCTTCACCGGCAGCTACAAGTGCATTCGCAATTGCGGAGCATGTAGTTTCAGTTTTTGAATCCTAATTCTTTATTTTCAAGAAAGATGTGAAGGGATACTACGATTTGTATTTAATTTCTATAAATATTAATGGTTATGAATTTAGTTTATAAAAATTTAAAGCCCATATTTATTTGTTTTAACATATTACTTATGGCTACAATGACACTTTATGCACAAGAGGTTCCTATACCGCAAAAACATTTAGTAAACCAATTTATTGAACGTCAAATTACTTTAGGAAATCTTTCGCAAGCCGATGCGGGTGTGCGGCCGTTAACTTATTCAAAAGTTAGAAATATGCTGAAACATTTAGCGATAGTTACTGATGACTTATCGATTAAAGATCAGCAATTATTAAAAAGATTCGAGTCTGAATTTTCTATACAGAAATTCGACAGTAGACCTAACTTTCCATTGCAGAAATCATTTTTACAGAGTATTGGTAATACTGCATTTGGAAAATATCAATTACACGGGTCTGAACCGCATTTTTTATCATATAGAGATTCGGCTGTTTATGCTTGGGCAGATATACGTGAAACGATGCGTTTAGAAACGGTTGATGAATCAATCTACCGACGTTTCACAGATCAAGTGTCTGTTTTGGGCTCACTGTCGGATAAATTATCATTTTACGTAAACTTTACAATGAATCGGTTTGTAGGTGATTCATCATTAGTATATGAAATTGAAGATTTCAAAAATGAAGACCATCCGTACTTTGATTTTGTCAATTGGACACTATGGTATCAATCCGAAGCCGCTTTCCATGTTTCAACTAAATATGGTGATTTTCAATTGAGCAAAACACCTGTGATTTGGGGTTTTTCACCGGAGCATTCGCCAATTCTTTCCGGCAGCACGCAAACATTTCCATATATTAATTATTCATTTAGATATAAAAATATGGGATTCCATTTTATACACGGTTCTTTATTGCCATTTGAAAGCGGATTGATTCATAAGATGGAAAACTATCCACAAAAATATTTAGCTGTGCACCGAATTGAATTAGATATCAACAAAGATTTAACCATCTCATTTAATGAAATGGTTATTTATGGCAATCGTCCCTTTGAGATAGAATACTTGATACCGGTTAATTTTTATTGGCCGACAGAGCATAATCAAGGTGACCGAGACAATTTGCTGATGGCGTTGGATTGTTCTTGGCGTATTAAACCGGGGTTGAGATTGTACAACACTATATTTTGGGACGAGCTTGCTTGGGAAAAAGTATTAACAAAATGGTGGGCTAATAAATTTGTATTTCAAACTGGGTTTCATTGGGTATCTAAAACCAGTCCGTATCTAACAGACTTACGTGTGGAGGCAACGGTCAGCAGGCCGTGGACTTACACCCATGATGAAGTTGTTAATTCGTATGCTTCAGCTGGAATTGGTCTTGGATTGCCTCAGGGACCTAACTCACAGTCGGTACTGATAAAAGTTGGTTTTTGGCCTTCTTACCATTGGTATTTTAATATATCTTCTATGTTTGTCCGACAAGGTTCTGGACTAGGAAGCTCTCCTTTAGATAATTATAATTTGCGTGACAGGGAATTAGACGATAATACTCCGTTTTTACTTGGTGATGTCCAAAATTCATCAGAATTCAGAATCGAAACAAATTATACCATCAACAGGATATTTAATTTATTTGGTTTGGTGAGTTATAAATATCCGAATTCTGAATTTGGCGGACACCTTGGGATGACATTTGATTGGTAAATTATAATGATACTTTTTAAAATTATTTCAAAGATAGGATTAGTATTAATAGTATTTATTATAAGTACGGTATCTGCACAATTATATATTCCGGCTGATCCTGCAGATTTATTATTTACAGAACAGAAGATAATGATGGGTGGCGACGATCCCGGATCGTTAATGGTTAAGCCGGTCATTCCACATATTAAACAGTCAAAAGACTTATGGTCACTAAAAGTAAAAAATGAATTTTTTTATAACAGTGGTGCACCTAATCTCGAGAACACATCTAACATTTGGGCTGGTAAGGGTATTAGTTTTTTTACTTCGGCTAATTTCACTTACAATAGTGAATATATTTTTGCTAGTATCGAACCGTATTACTTCATATCTCAAAATGATGATTATGAGGAACCCATTCGGGTACCAAAATTCAGTCACTTGAATGATAATAGGCCGCATCTTGAAACACCTTATACATCTGCCGGAATTAGAGAAACACAATTATATTTAAATGTTAATGGATTTGGTGGTGGTTTTTCCAATGCGAACATGTGGTGGGGTCCCGGATTTCATAGTTCTTTGATGATGACCAGTAACACTACTGGTTTTGGGCATCTGATGTTGGGTACAATTAATGAGAAACGTATTAAGAATTGGGGATTTAACGGCAGATATATTTTATCTAAATTCGGTAAAAAGAGCGAATCAGAACCATATTATAGCGGGTATATTATCAATGCAACATATTATTCAGAACCAATAATTACTTTAGGATTTTCTAGAGTTATTTTGTCAGGTGGCAATAATACTGAATACGAAATAAGTTTACTGGAAGCTGCATTACTTCCCTTTGAATTTGTTAAAATTAATAAACTTGATAATCATGAAGATGCACTTAATCCGGTAGATCAAACTTATACAGGATATATTAATTTGCGGTTCCCTGAATCGGGTCTAGTCCTGTTTTTAGAATATGGTAGAAATGAGGGACCCAACAATTTTGAGGATTTTATCTTACATCCTGACCATAGTAGAGCTTTTATTTTTGGTGTCAGAAAATATGGATTGATGAACAATATTAATCTAATGTTTGGGGTTGAATATGCAAATCTTATTCAAACTTCTTTTTGGCAGCTCCGAGATACACAAGATTGGTACGATGTAAATCAATTTAGTAATTATACCTATGATGGTAGATATTGGGGTGCGCATAGCGGACCAGATTCAGATGATTTCACAGTTTATTTTGCATACAATAATAAGAATATTTCCATTATTCCAACTATTAATTATGAAAGACATAATGTTACACATCCAAATGCTTTGGTATATCAAAATGCTAACACATTAGTATATGATAATTTTCTTGGCACTTATTTTATAAGTGAAGATAGGGCTGTAATATTGGATATGAGTAACGAGCCAGAAGGAAAAATTGAGTTTAAAATTGATCTTCGGTATTTATATAAAGGTGTGAAATTTTCCCTAAATTATGAATATGAATTAATCCTTAATAGAGAATTTAGATCCTCAGAGCTAAAACGGGAAAAAACGCATTCAAGTATCATTTGGCTTAACGTTGAAAAATATTTTACAGGGATATTTAATAAAAAACTTTTCAGTAATCAAAAAGCTTCCATTTATTAATTTATTATTATTAATTGCATTTAATTAAACATAAATCACTACTATTTTTATTCAATTTTCTTTTGGCTAAAGTATTAGTGTGTCAGGTATACCAGTCCGCAGATCCTTTTTATCTGCTAACCTTTGAACAAAAAGCTTTTAAAACTGAAAGTAATTTTACACAACTTTCACTAAGACCTTCTTTCTATAACAATTATAATGATTCAAGCATATATAATTTAAAAATTAGAAGTGAAATATTTTATAATACTAATGCACCTAATTTAGAGAATATGTCAGATCGTTGGATCGGAAAAGGCTCAGGGGTATTTAACGCATTCAATTTTTCTTTTAGAACTAATTATGTCATGGGTAGCATTGAACCTTATTATTTCATTGATCAAAATGCGAACTATGATGAACCTTTGCGCATACCATTGTTATCCCAGTTAAATGATAATAAAAGTCATCATGAAGAATCACCTTTTCAATCAATTGGAATTCGCGAGAGTCAGTTTTATCTGCATTATAAAGGAGTAGGTGCCGGTATTTCGAACGCGAATATGTGGTGGGGACCTGGCATTCATAGTTCACTAGTAATGAGCAATAATACATCTGGATTTACGCATATATTACTTGGAACGTTGGAGGAAAAACGTTATAAAAATTGGGGAGTAATCGGGCGATATATATTTTCAAAATTTGATGATAGAAATAAATATGAACCATACTTTACATCTGTAATTCTTGGTTTAACATATTATTCTGATCCTATCGTCTCTATTGGTATTACGAAATCTGCCCTAACAGGAGGTACTTCTCCTCAGGCAGATAGTGTAGGTTGGGTTGACGCAGCCCTTGCATTTTTAAATGGATTTACCTGGGGTGATCCTAAAACCTATAGAGAAAGATGGAGTTATGATGATCATTTAATTTCTACATATATATCCACATACTTCCCAAAATCTCAATTAACTATTTTTCTTGAGGTTGGTAGAAATGATATTACTACGGATTTCACTAATTTCATATTAACTCCCGATCATTCCATTAGA
>JAHJCW010000229.1 GCA_018812885.1 bacterium
ATATTCGCGATGGATTGAGCGGAAAAATTTCAAAAAATTAATAATAGATTATCAGCCCGGTGATGAAGCAGGTATTAAAGATATCACAATGGAAGTACACGGTGACTATGCCTATGGATTATTAAAAGCAGAAGCGGGTGTACATCGTTTAGTGCGAATTTCACCATTTGATGCAAATAGTCGCAGACATACATCTTTTGCCTCTGTGTTTGTATGTCCATTATCTGATGATGAAATCGAAATCGATATGAACCCCTCTGATTTACGTGTTGATACATATCGTGCAAGCGGAGCAGGAGGACAGCATGTAAATCGGACTGATTCGGCTGTTAGAATTACTCACATACCAACCGGTACTGTCGCGCAATGCCAAAATGAACGTTCACAGCATAAGAATAAAGCTCAAGCGATGAAGGTATTAAAAGCGCGGTTGTTACAGTTAGAGTTGGATAAGAAAAGTGAAGAAAATAGAGAAATTGAAGATCAAAAAATGGATATTGGTTGGGGTAGTCAAATTAGATCATACGTGTTCCATCCGTATAATATGGTTAAGGACCATCGAACTAAATTTGAAACCGGCAACGTCCAAGCAGTAATGGACGGTGATATAGATCAATTCATTCAAGAATGGCTAATACAACAAATTGATAAATAGTGATTTATAAGGAATTTTGATGACAGAAGAACATGGCAGTTTAAAACAAATAATTGATTTTCGTTTAGAAAAATTAGAAAAGCTTCGTGAGAACGGGATTAATCCATATCCATATTCATATTCTGTATCACATAAGAGTGAAGACATAATTCGTGATGTAAAGGATTTAGATGGTAAAACCGTTGCTGTGGCCGGTAGAATAATGTCTCTGCGAAAAATGGGGAAAGCGTCTTTTTGTCACTTACAAGATGAAAAAGGTAGAATACAAATTTATGTCAGACGAGACGACGTTGGAGTGGATATGTATAATAATTTTAAACTTTTAGATATAGGTGATTTTTTAGGGGTTGAGGGATACGTATTTAAAACTCAAACTGGAGAAACTTCAATCCATGCTACTGTTTTAACGATTTTATCAAAAAGTATTCGTCCAATTCCAATTGTTAAAGAAAAAGAGGGTGAAGAATTTGATTCATTTGTTGATAAGGAACTACGTTATCGAAATCGACATTTGGATTTAGTTGTAAATCATGATGTAAAAGAGACATTTATAAAACGCGCAAAAATTATATCATCTATTCGACAATTTCTTGACAATAATGGTTTTATAGAAGTTGAAACACCTATACTTCAACCACTTTATGGTGGTGCAAATGCAAGACCATTTTTAACTCATCACAATACTTTAGATCAAGAATTATATTTACGGATCGCTGATGAATTATATCTTAAAAGATTAATTATTGGTGGTTTTGATAAAGTATATGAGCTATCAAAAAATTTCCGCAATGAGGGAATTGATCGTAACCATAATCCCGAGTTTACTTCATTAGAGTTCTATCAAGCTTATGTTGACTATGAATATATGATGGATTTCGTTGAGAAATTAATTCGTAGCGCAGCAGATAAAATTGGAGAGCAAAAAGTTATTTGGTGTGATCTGAATATTGATTTATCAAAATCTTTTGCCCGCAAACCTATTTTCGAATTATTAAGCGATGCAATCGGCACAGACGTTTCACAATTAAACGAAAAAGAACTAATCACTATTTGTGATAAATTTAAAATTGATACTCCTTCTAAATTAAATTATGGTCAATTATTAGACTTATTGATGAGTAAACTTGTTGAACCCAATCTTATACAACCAACCTTTGTAATTGAGTATCCAAAAGCAATTTCACCATTAGCAAAAAGACATCGTGGTGGTAATCCGGAATTAGTAGAACGGTTTGAATTATTTATTGGTGGAATGGAATTCGCAAATGCTTTCTCAGAGCTCAATGATCCGGTTGATCAAAGAGAGAGGTTTGAAAATCAAGACAAACTTGGAAAAGAAGGAGATGAAGAAGCGCATCCCGTGGACGAAAACTTCTTACAAGCAATTGAGAGCGGAATGCCTCCAACAGGAGGCGTAGGAATCGGAATTGACCGATTAGTTATGTTTTTAACTAATAATAGGTGGATAAAGGACGTTATATTATTTCCAACGCTTCGAGATAACAGCTAGCAAGTTTTTAATTTGAGATTAGTACGACAAATTGCTTTTCGCCATTTAAAAGCACCTCAAAAGGGTAGTTTTACAACCTTTGCAGCAATTTTAGCAATCCTTGGCTTAGGGTTAGGTATTGCAGCGTTGGTTTTGACATTTAGTATTTTAGAGGGATTCGAATCCACAATTTCAGAAAAAATTGCCCAGTTCGATGGACATATTAGGATAGAACATTTTATGAACCGTACTCTAAAAGAAAATGATGCAGTATTAGACAGTGCTCTACAAAAAAGTCCGGTTAGTTATTCTGTAACATCATACATCCAAAGTCCTGCATTACTTCGTAAAGGATCCAACGCAGACGGTGTAATCACAATTGGCTTAAGCAAAACCGGCAGAGACGCAATTTTATCTTCCATAGTTACCGACGGTACAACTGAGCTTAATCCTAAATCAATTATTATCGGTAAACGATTGGCGGAAGATTTAGGATTAGGAATCGGTGATAAAATTGTATTATTCGATTTACAATCGATCGGTAGAATTTCTGGTGGTCAGCGGTTTCGACAATTTAATGTAACAGGTTTGTTCCATTCAGGATTATTAGAATATGATCAAACCGTTGTCTACGTTGATTTAGCAGATGCACAGTATATATTTAACTCGAGTGACAGAGTAAGTGGACATATGTTATTCACAAATAATTTGGATGATGTTAAGCCATTATATAAACATTTAGAATCTGAATTGGGATATCCCTACTTTGTGCTTTCATGGATAGATAAGCATAAAATATTATTTGATTGGATTAATCTACAAAAATGGCCGATACTAATAATATTTGGAATGATTTCATTCGTTGGCATCGTAAATATTATATCATCTTTATCCATGATAATATTTGAAAAAGTACGTGAAATTGGAACACTGCTATCACTTGGATTAAGTAAAAAGCATGTTAAACGAATATTCCTGTTAGAAGGACTAATTATTGGTGTAATGGGTTCATTATTGGGATTAATAATTGCAATTGGATTAGCGACACTACAAATAAAATTTCAAATATTTACTTTACCAGAAGACATTTATTTCATGGATCATATACCGGTAAAAATCAATTGGTTAAATACTTTGATAATTATATCAATAGGAATGATTTCAGCAATAGTTGCATCACTTTGGCCTGTGTATAGAGCCAGTAAAATTAACCCGGCGGAAGCCTTGCGATACGAATGAAATTCACAACGAAAAAAGCGAAGTAAACGAAAGAAAAATTAAAGAATAAAAATAAGAAGAAAAATGAAAAGAGACATTTTATATAAAGAATTAAGTGATTTAGTTATTAAAATAGCTATTGAAGTTCAGAAAGAACTAGGAACGGGATTTTTAGAAAAAGTATATGAAAATGCTATGGGAGTTAGATTTAAAGAAGAGAAAATTCTTAATGAACAACAAAAGAAAATCGAAGTTTATTTTCATCGTCAATTAATTGGTGAATTTTTTGCAGATATGGTAGTTGAAAAAAAATTATTTTAGAACTTAAAGCTGTTGAGAATCTACATCCGAATTATTATGCTCAACTACTGAATTATCTAAAAGCATCAAACTTTGAAGTCGGATATGTTATAAATTTTGGAAAAGCACCTCTGCAATTTAAAAGATTAGTAATACTGAATGATTAAACAAATATTCACAATGAAGAAATTGAATGAAGGAATTATTAGAAATTTGTTTATTTCGATTAATTTGTTGTTAATTAATTTTGTTGTAAATATACAAAAATGAAATTTTCTACATATATAGCAAAAAGATTTATGCTTGGAGGTAAAGGAGCTGGGGCGAGCAGATTTACCGGATGGATTGCCATTATTGGAATGGCTATTGGTTGTTTTGCTCTAATTATTTCTATTGCTGTATTAAACGGCTTTGAATTACAGGTTGCTGACAAAATAATCGGATTTGAAGGTGATTTACGAATCTCCAAAATCAAATCGGGTATGGATCAGGATGTATATAATTATTTAAAAAGTGACAATAATGTTTCTCAAATCGAACCCTTCATGGAGCGCAAAGGAGTTATATTAACGAGTAATAATAATGTAAGAATGGTATCATTTAAAGCCGTATCGTTCGAACATATTAATAATTTTTATAATCTTGGTCTTGATTCTATTATACTTAATGGGAATATCCCTCAAATATTTTTAGGTACTTTATTAGCCGAACGGTTACAAGTGGAAGTTGGTGATAATATTAAAATAATGAGCCCCATTGATAGTCCGATTCAAATCGGTTTACCGCGCATATTGAATGCCGAGGTAGCAGGAATATTTCAAATTGATGTACTTGATTATGATGATAGGATCGTCTTTATTCCTTTAAAATACGGCAAGCAACTATTCTTAAGAAAAAAATCTGTCGATGGATATGATACTAGACTTGTAAATCGAAATAAAGTTGATACCCTAAAAGAAGAAATGCACGCACATTTTGGACTAAATGCAAGAATTGAAAGTTGGGAGGATATTCACCAAGGATTATTCGATGCCATGCGCATGGAACGAATTGGAGCAATCTTTGTATTGAGTTTAATTGTTTTAGTTGCCGCATTTAATTTAACGTCGACTTTAGTTTTAGTTACCTACCAAAAAATTAGAGAAATTGGAATTTTAAGGACTTTAGGTGCTTCAGCAAATGTGATTAAAACAATAATAATTAAACAAGGGATTTTAATAGGTGGAATTGGTGCTGTGGTTGGTTTATTGTTAAGTATTGGAATAGTAGTTTTACAAAATTATTATGGATTTTTACCTCTTCCACAAGATATATACGCGTTTAGTAAATTACCTATGGTATTATCAGTTTGGGATGTTATCCTTGTTCCGTTCATAGCATTTTTATTGATAATATTATCATCTTACATAGCCGCTAAAAGAGCGATGTTAATTGAACCGAAAGAAGCAGTACATTTAGAAAAATGATAAAAAAGAATTCGCAACGAATTAGGCGAAATAAACGAGAAAAAAACAATAAACAATTCCGAGCAAATTGAAAGAAAATGAGAAAAGCAATAATCACATTCAAAACTGATAGGAAGATTTATAATTATTTTATGTTTTTTCGTATTGTTTGTTTATTTCGTTGTAAATAAAAAAATGATATTAAAAGCAAAAAATATATACAAGTCTTACAAAAATGGCGTAAAAAATTTACCAGTGCTGACCGATTTAAGTATTAGCGTTGATAAGCAGGAAACTATAACAATCATGGGTCCCTCTGGTTCGGGTAAATCTACGCTTTTGCATATTTTAGGTACTTTGGACAAACCTGATTCTGGAAGCGTTATCATAAATCAAACTGATGTGAGTTCAGTAAGCGAAAATAAGTTAGCACTTTTACGTAGTCGCGAAATTGGTTTCATATTCCAATTCCATCATTTATTGCCGGAATTCACAGCATTTGAGAATGTGCTTATTCCTACTCAAATTATCGGTAATACCGACGATAAAATCAAGTATGCCGAGGAATTATTTGATTATATTGGTTTAAGGGAACGAAAGGAGCACTATCCATCACAGCTTTCCGGTGGAGAACGACTAAGAGTTGCTGTATTACGGGCATTGATAAATAATCCGTCAATTATATTTGCTGATGAACCAACCGGCAATCTTGACGTAGACAATGCAAAAAAACTATTACAATTGTTTAAAAATATAAGCGAAGATTTTGGACAATCCTTAATAATTACGACTCATAATGAGGAAGTAGCTTCAATTGGAGAAAGACAATTTATCTTAGACCATGGAGTTCTTAATAGCAGGGAATAGGTATCAGGTATAAGGGTTCAGCGGAAGAAATTTTAATTGTTGAATGTTGAATTTTAAGTTTTGAATTCTTGATTTACTAATATCCGAATTACTTAATTTCTTACTAACTCTGCCAATAATAAACACATTATTATATTCTATGCCATATTGGTAGATAAATCTTTATGGCATATTTATTGTACATATATCTATAATAATAAAACAAAATAAAATGGCATTACCAAATTATAAAGATATTGTAGAATTAATTAAAAAAGGCTCAACTCTTGAGGCTCAAGAAAAAATTATGGAATTGAGAGAAGCATCATTAGAGTTGCAAGAGGAAAATTCCAACCTTAAAAAAGAAAATATTCTTATTAAAGAAAAACTTGAATTAACCAAATCGTTAAAGTTTGATGGACTAGTATATTGGAAAAATAAAGGAAGTGAAAAAGAAGGACCATTTTGTCCCACTTGTCATGATTCAAATGGTAAGTTAATAAGATTACACCAACAAACTGATGGTTGGTTTTGTTACACTTGTAGAAATGGATTTTATACTAAAAGTGAAGCAGATTTTGACAAAGAATATATTTATTAAAGTCATAAATTATGTTATTTGGAGGAAAAAATGAGTAAAGGAAGAGATCGTATGATTTATCGTCGTGATGATGGTAAATGGGTAAATAAAAGAAATGATAGCAAAAGACCGTCAAGTTTACATGATACGCAAGGTGATGCAGTGGATTCAGCGCATGATATGTTGCAGAATCAAGGTGGGGGCGAGCTTATTATTAAAGGATTAGATGGGAAAATTAGGAGTAAAGACACAATTGCTCCAGGAAATGATCCATTTCCTCCCAGAGATACTGAAAATTAAAAACAGAAGAAAAAGGAATAATTAATAAAATGTCAAAAATTATAGGTATAGATTTAGGAACAACCAATTCTTGTGTAGCAGTTATGGAAGGTGGCGAGCCGACCGTTATTACTAGTCCAGAAGGTGGGCGAACTACACCATCAGTTGTAGCATTCACAAAAAAAGAAGAAAGATTAGTAGGCCAACCTGCCAAACGCCAAGCGGTGACAAATCCTGAGAATACAGTTTATTCAATTAAACGATTTATGGGACGTGTGTTCAATGAAGTAGGAACTGAAATTGAAGAGGTGCCTTATAAAGTTGGAAAAACAAAGTCAGGTGCAGTAACTGTTGAAGCCGGAGGAAAAGAATATACACCTCCGGAAATTAGTGCAATGATCTTACAAAAACTTAAACAAATGGCAGAGGATCATCTTGGGACTAAAATTACCGAGGCAGTAATCACGGTTCCGGCATATTTTAATGATTCACAGCGTCAAGCAACAAAAGATGCTGGAAAAATCGCAGGACTAAATGTCCGGAGAATTATTAACGAGCCCACTGCTGCCGCGTTAGCTTATGGTTAGACAAAAAGAAGGACGAAAAAATCGCTGTATTTGATTTAGGTGGAGGTACCTTTGATATTTCCGTCCTAGAATTAGGCGATGGTGTTTTTGAAGTAAAATCAACTAACGGTGATACTCACTTAGGTGGTGATGATTTTGATCAAAAATTGATTGAATGGATAGCAGACGAATTCAAGAAAAGTGATGGAATTGATTTGCGAAAAGATCCAATGGCTCTACAGCGCCTAAAGGAAGCTGCCGAAAGTGCTAAAATGGAACTTTCTTCATCTAAACAGACAGAAATTAATCTGCCTTTTGTTACAGCAGATTCTTCCGGTCCACGACATTTGAATATGTCTTTGACCCGTGCAAAATTTGAAGAACTAAC
>JAHJCW010000230.1 GCA_018812885.1 bacterium
ATTCCATCGGTCAATAAATAATCACCATCATCATCTTCAACAGCACCGGAAATAATTGCATCTTGATCTCCCACTTTCGAAATAGAATCCCTGAGACCAACCGCCACCGTTTCATTGACCTGTAATTGATCTTTTTCCTTAAACCACGATATTCCTAACTTCCCCCAATCACCAAAATCGCGGTAAACCGAGGCACTAAGCACGTTCCGATTATACTGAAAGTCAGAATATTGATATTCAATATAAATGTCCGAATCGAAATCGATTAATCGACGTGGAGTAAAAGTAATTTCACTGATGCTGTAATCAATGATATAATCGAAATTCTCGCCGCGTTTTAATAGTTCACCATTTAAATGTACTTTTTCCGTTCCAGCTAATACAATGATATCTTTGCTGCCTGTTTCTGATGTCAATGAGTATGGTCCTTGGCTGCCATCTGTACCTTTGAAAAATAATTTATGATAGCGTCCCTTTGTACCGGCAAGCGCACTTTGACCGTTCCAGTTATCAAATTTAAAGGTATTTTTTATTCCTTCAAGTTTTCGGTTAACGGATAAATATTTTCCGCAATTTAAGTTATAATCAATATCCCCTGCCATAATTTGAAAAACAGGATGACTGACGTGCAAATATACCTTATCGATTTCTTCAAGAGCTTGCGTTGTTCCTTCCGGCTGAATTGGCAAGCTTTGATCGGATAAAACTCCGCTTACAGTGATGTCATTCGACAGTTTACCTTGTAATTGTAATTGCAATCCACCGCTAAAATCCGAACCACCTAAGGGTGATAGAGTAATATTCCTGTAAACAGTTCCAGTCGTAGCTAAATTGGATATTTCTTCTTGAATATCACTCTTTTTGTTAGCGGATATGACATTTGATGAATCTTTATCAATTACCAATAATGAATCAAGCTTTGGCAATGTTTTAAATAATGGACCGATTTGTATAGGTAATGATTGATTAAAGTAACGGTATGACGCATGATATAAACCCGGAGTGGAATTCGTTTCATTTAATTCTAGTTCTCCGGTTATTGTGTTTAATTGATAGTCTTCAACGAGTTTACCATTATGAAATAAAAAGAAACTTGAATCAACTATAAAAGGATTTAATTTAATTTGATATTGACCAGTTTCTACAAGAAGTGTATCAACAGTTAAAATGGATTGTCCTGTACAAATGTTAAGAAATAATATTACAGGAATAATCTTATTCCATCGGAACATCAACTACCCAAATTTTATCTAATAATAAGAGGTAGAGCTTGCTATCCATTTGAGCCACATCCAATATTGATTGCTCCAATGCTAAATTTATTTTCTTATCACCACGAATTGATTTAATCTGCCCCTTATTATTAATCACCAGCCATTCGTTTGATATCTTAATTAAAAATCTATCACTTGTGTTTTTTGAAATGATTTTGTTTTCCAATTTACCCAACCGATTAAATAAATAAACAGAATTGTTACAATATGTCAATATTCCAATAGTACCGTCAGATGCCACATAGAAATCTATTAAACAATTGTTTAAATCACTCCACATCGAAAAATCAATAAAATCATCAAAGTTTTCAATTGGAGGAGTGGCTTTCAAAATCATTTGCTCTTGTTTAGAAAGTAATAATATGTTTCCCCAATCGTCAATTCCACTAAATTCGGGATATATTTGATAAAATTCGATTGTGCGCAAATAATTTAGTTTATGATCAAATTCAATCAACTTATTTTCGGTTCTATCAACAATCCATATCCTTAATTTAGAGCTTAATATTTCAATTGGGTCAATGAAAGCATCGTTATCGGTTCCATATCCACCGGCAAAAACTATAGCACCATCATTTGACAAAAATGCAACCTGTCTAATTACACTATCTAAAAAGTAAATTCCGGTTGGGCTGACACAAAAGTTAGTTGGATGAAATTTATCAGCAGAAAATATTTCCATTAAATCAATTTCTTGTCTAATGTGATTGTTTATTTGTGAACAAAGACTGCCCAATAATAAAAATATGGATAATAAATATTTAAA
>JAHJCW010000231.1 GCA_018812885.1 bacterium
AAATTGGTCTTGCCAAAGGGAAAAGACATTACGATAAAAAAGAATCAATTAAAAAACGTGATATTAAGCGAGAAACCGATAGAGAAGTGAGAAAACATTAATGAAATTTAAATCAGTAAAAGAACAATTAAATATTATTAAGCGGGGAGCAGAGGAAATAATCCCCGAAAAAGAATTAATTACCAAACTTGAAAGATCTATTAAGTCCGGTAAACCGTTAATTGTAAAATTAGGATGTGATCCAAGTACGCCTGATCTACATATTGGTCATGGTGTAGTACTTCGTAAAATGCGCCATTTTCAGGATTTAGGACACCAAGCGGTACTGGTCATCGGTGATTTTACCGGTATGATCGGAGACCCTTCCGGACGGAATAAAACGCGTCCACAATTGACATTAGAAGACGTAAAAAAGAATGCTCAAACCTATATTGATCAAGCTAAAGTTATACTTGATGTCAATAAGTTGAAAGTATTATATAATTCCACTTGGTTAGGTGCGATGCATTTCAGCGATGTGGTAAAATTAGCAAGTAAATACACAGTTGCTAGAATGTTAGAACGTGATGATTTTACTAAAAGATTCAAGGCTGAAGTTCCAATATCAATACATGAATTTTTATATCCATTAGCACAAGGAATGGATTCAGTTAAATTGAAAGCCGATATCGAACTTGGCGGTACGGATCAAAAATTTAATTTGTTGGTTGGGCGTGATCTACAACGAGAAAGCGGACAAGAACCGCAAGTGATTATTACTGTGCCATTATTAGAAGGTACTGATGGCATTGAGAAAATGTCTAAATCCTATGGCAATCATATTGCCTTGCACGATACGCCGGAAGAAATGTACGGTAAAACCATGTCAATCCCTGATGAAATGATACTCAAGTACTTTTTATTGGGAGCTGATTCAGAATTATCGAAAATTAAGGAAGTGGAGTCCAAATTGGCTAAAGGCGAGAATCCTCGTAATCTTAAACGTGAGCTAGCGCGTACAATCGTTAAAAAATATTACGGTGAAAAAGCATCGCTTGATGCGGAAGAACATTTTGATAAAATCCATTTGGAAAAGGATGTTCCTGACGATATCCCTGAATATGAATTAAAAAGCGATAAATTATTAGTTGATATTCTTACAGATGCGAATCTGACTTCAAGTAGGGGCGAGGCACGCAGATTAATCAAGCAGAATGCGGTAAAAATCAATAAAAATACAATCAATGATATCAACTATACCATTAAACCAAATTCGGATGAAATTGTGATTAAAGTTGGTAAACGCCGGTTTTTAAAGATTTTATAAAAATTTTCTTCTTATGGAAATAAAAAGAATCCGAAAATACATTACACGAAGAAAAGCACTGTACACATTTGTGCAGCAATTATTGTTGAGGATTAAGTCATTTAATCAGTTATTCATATTAATAATTGCGGTAATAATTGGAGTAATGACAGGATATTTAGCAGTTGGTTTTAGGACTTTAATTCTATTTTTTCAAAATACTTTGTGGGGAGATGGGAATTTAATTGATGCAATCAAATCCGTACCTATCTACTTAAAATTTGGTATTCCGGTTATTGGTTCTGTCGCTGTGGCATCGCTCGTAAATAAATTTGCAAAAGAAGCAAAAGGGCACGGTGTACCGGAAGTGATGAATGCGGTTGCCACTCAAAATGGTTTTATGAGGATGCGCGTTGTAATTGTTAAAGCTTTAGCTTCAGCATTATCAATTGGTTCGGGTGCCTCGGTCGGTAGAGAAGGTCCTATAGTACAAATTGGTTCTGCATTTGGGTCATCAATTGGTCAAATATTTCAAGTTTCTGCGATGAGGATGAAAACGCTTGTGGCTTGTGGTGCAGCCGCAGGAATTGCTGCGACATTTAATGCTCCAATTGCCGGCGCATTGTTTGCAAGTGAAGTAATACTTGGGGATTTTAGCGTTGTTGCAATTGGACCAATTATCATTTCATCAGTGTTTGCGACGATAACATCTCGTCAGTTTTATGGTGATCATCCGGCGTTTACACCGCCTGCCTATGCACTAAACTCACCTATCGAGATAATTTTTTATATAATTTTAGGAATTGCTGCAGGCTTGATAGGATGGTTATTTGTTAAGTCATTGTATTCTACTGAAGATATATTCGAAAAATCAAAGTTTTCCATTGGTGTACAAGCTCTAATTGGTGGCTCGATATTAGGTCTTTTTGCGATTTTTCTACCTGATGTACTTGGCGTAGGTTATGAATCAATGGATATGGCTCTAACAAGTGCAATTCCATTTTATTTAGTTGTGATGATATTATTTGGTAAAATATTTGCTACTAGTATATCACTGGGATCAGGTAGTTCGGGTGGAATATTTGCTCCATCGCTGTTTATGGGCTCGATGTTAGGTAACGCTCTT
>JAHJCW010000232.1 GCA_018812885.1 bacterium
ATTTGATAAAAATTCTATAACTGTATTGACATATCTGTGAAACACTTTATCAAAGAGTTCTCTATGTGTTGCCTTTACTCTCATTGAATATCCAAGAGCGTCAAGAAAAGCAAGTAAAGCAAATGTATATATTATTTGATTATTATTTTTTTCTATCTTTTGAAAAATTGTCTTTGAGTTATTATTTTGAAAAAAATTGAACAATTCTTGGGTTTTTATTAAAATATCTGAAAGATATTCTTTTTTAAGCAAAAGTGTATCAGATTTTGTCTTTGTCATAAACTGACAAAATGGACTAACATCAATACCATAAGAATTAATTCCCAATAATGCTGCTTCAATATTGAGAGTGCCACTACCACACATTGGATCCAGTACTGTTTGGCCTTTTTTAATACCAATAATATTCAGGAGTCCTTTAATTAGTTGGGGGTGAAATTTGCCTCTGTAGGGAAATAAAGAGTGAACAGCATAACCGGTTGAAAATTGCCCATTCTCGAAATATTGTTTGGTTTTGGCTGATCTACTATTTAATAATGCATTGGAAGTTTTAGAATATGTTAGAAAATGATTTGTGAAATCACCATCTACAGATTTAAAAAATGCACTGCGCGAGATCAATTCTGATCGATTTAGAACATTATATTCGAGATAAGCCATCTGTAGTTCAAATGTTTCTGTAACACTTGGTAATAATTCTATATCACTACCAAATAACTTTTTTGAATAAGATGCTATTTCATCGAATTGTTTTTGCATAAGTGTAATTTACGAATATTTTTTCAAGGAACTCGGGTTCTGTATCTAATTATTGATAAATTCTAATGTGACTATTATTAATAATCCCTTTTATTTAGTACTTGATCAAGGAACATCTTCCTCTAAAATATTTTTATTTGACGAATGGCAGAATATTATTTTTTCCGATAGAGAAAGACATAATCTAAATCGTCTGCAAGAACATCATGTTGAGAGCAATCCGATAGATATTCTTAACGCTTGCACTAAACTTATTTCATCGGCTATCAACTTCGCTAAAAGTAAAAATGGTGAAATTGTCAGTATGGGAATGGCGGTTCAGCGCTCAACCTTTTTGTTTTGGGATAAGCAAAATTTCAAACATTATACTCAAGCGATAAGCTGGCAGGATAGTCGTGCTCAAGCAGAATCCGATGCGTTTTCAAAGCACGCTGATAGAATTCAAGATATTACCGGCGTTCCGCTAAGCGCGCATTTTGGTGCACCTAAATACATCCATCTAACAGCGCTCGACACGGAATTAAAACAAAAAGCCGAAAACAATAAATTGTGGTTTGGTCCACTAAGTGCCTATCTAACACATTCGTTTACAGGGAATCCTGCTTTAGATGAGTCAATCGCCGGTCGATCTCTGCTTATGAATCTCGGTGAAATAGCTTGGGACTACGAATTGTGTTCACTTTTCGGTGTCCCGATGGTTTGTCTGCCACCGCTTACATCAACCGTTCATAATTTTGGATTGGTGGAAATCGACGACATTCAAATTCCATTGAATTGTGTGATTGGCGACCAACAAGCAGCTTTGATCGGGCAGGGCGGGAGCACGCCCGGAACACTTGCAATGAACTTTGGTACATCAGGTTCTGTTCAATATAACTCCGGCTCAGAACCAAATCGAGTACCGGGATTATTGAGTAATGTATTATACTCCACACTCTCAACCCGTAATTATTTGTTAGAGGGGACAATCAGCGCAAGCAGTTCGCTTTTTTATTGGATCGAGAATGAATTAAATATTCCGCATAATGAAATGCGCTGGGACATGCGCTGCGAAAAAACAGCGACCAATGGCATATTTATTCCGGGCTTTGCCGGAATCGCCGCACCATATTGGATTGACGGATTTAAAACTATTTATCATAATTTAGATGGCGTTTCAAATGATGAGATTATTAGAGCAGGGATGGAAACGATTGGATTCCTTGTGCATGATATATACAAATCAATCGTAGATAAAACTAAATTAAAACTTAATTTAATCACCGTGAGCGGTGGCGGGGCAAGAGCTCCGCTACTGCAATTCATTGCTGATCTTTTACAAATAAAGATTGGGCACACTACTTTAAAAGACAGAACTGCATTAGGTGTTTATAAACTATTACGGATTTTAGATAATAAATTTAGCGCAGATGAATCTGTCGAATGTGATAGAATTTTCAGTCCAAAAATGGACATTTCAATTCGTGAAGAAAAACTAAAGAATTGGCGAACCGCACTCGATAAAATTATTAGGTCGTAGGGACAGG
>JAHJCW010000233.1 GCA_018812885.1 bacterium
GAATTACTGAATGGAAAAATTGCAATGGATAGAGCCGGCATTCCCATTCCGGGTTTGGAGGCACGCGACGGTTTAGCCGTTATTAACGGCGCCAATCTACTCACAGCTATGAGCGCAATTACACTTTATGACGCAAATAGATGGTTAAAACAGGCGGAAATTGCCGCGTCAATGACATTGGAAGCATTAAAAGCAAATATGCGACCATATACTTCACTGTTACACGAAGCACGAGGATTTAAGGGTGCAGTTAGAAGCGCCAAGGCGATCCGAAAATGCGTGGAAGGCGGCGATCTTGTTGAAGGAAAAATAAAGTGTAAGGTGCAAGATGCCTATTCTATGCGATCTTCACCACAAGTCATTGGATCTGCGCACGACGCAATCGCATACGCGAAAAGCCAAGTAGAAATCGAATTGAATGGAGTTGGGGATAATCCTGTTTTCTTCCCGGACAAAAATCTCCAACTTTCCGGTGCAAATTTTCAAGGAAGTCCTGTCAGCCTGCCAATGGACATGATTAGCGCTGCAATAACAATGGTAAGTGTGATGTCTGAGCGCAGAATGAATCGCCTAAATAACCCCGCGTTGAGCGTCGGTTTGCCGGCATTTCTGACTAAAGGAGCAGGGATGTTTTCCGGATTGATGCTCAGCCAATACACTGCTGACACGCTAATTGTGGAACAAAGAATTTTATCAGCTCCTGCTTCTGTACAGTCCATCCCGGCTGCGGCTGATCAAGAGGATTTTGTTTCTATGGGTATGAACACGGCCATAAAAAATGTACAAATCATGGATAATGCTTATGGAATCTTAGGAATTGAATTTATGGCAGCTGCACAAGCGCTTGACTTCCGCGAATATAAATTTGGCAAAGGCGTAACAAAAGCTAAAGAAATCATACGGAAATATGTAGATTTTCTTGACATTGACCGACCGCTTTATCCTGATCATACCGCCATGAAGGAACTAGTAAAATCCTGCGAAATATTAGAAGAAGTTGAAAAATCAGTTGGAAGTTTAGAATAAATAATTGAGATAATATTATGACAGATAGCATTACCAAAACTAAATGGCTGACAATTCCTAATTTTTTCAGCTATCTCCGAATTGCTTCGGTTCCGTTTTTGTTTTACATAGCTTGGAAAGGCTATCCGAATCTATTTTTAGTAGTACTTGCAATTGCGCTATCTACTGATGCCATAGATGGTTATTTAGCACGTAAATTAAACCAAGTTACCACACTCGGAACAACTTTAGATAGCGTCGGCGATACCGCAATGTATATGACAATTCCCTTTTGTGCATGGTTATTGTGGCCGGAATTGATCAGACAAGATTTCACATATATTGTAATTGTAATGTTGGCTTTCATAATTCCGATGATCGCAGGATTTATTAAATTCGGGCGGATGCCAAGTTATCATACCTGGCTTGCCAAAATCACAACAATTTTTTTGAGTTTAACTGTATTAATTTGGTTTGCAACCGGAATTGTATGGCCATTTAAGATCTCCGTAATTATTCAAGTAATTGTGATGATCGAATATCTTGCCATCACAATCCGCCTAAAAAAATGGCGAGGTAATATTCCAACTTATTGGCATGCAATAGGCAGATTATAAGTACCCCAGTTGACAAATTATTAATGAATTTGAAATGAAAAAGCTTATTTCACTCTCAATATTTTTCCTTTTTATTTTAAATTCTTGTGATTTTTGTCCAAATCAATCATGTGGCGAGATTTTTGAATGGAAAACATCCACGCCTAGTGAACAAGGATTTGATGTGGAACAATTAAATATTGCCTTAAATGAAGCGGAAAATCGTTCTTATATTTATAGTGTATTAGTTATTCGTAACGGTTATATTGTTGCCGAGAGATATTATCGCGGATATAGTGAAAATTCTGATTTTAATATACGATCTGTATCAAAAAGTTATCTCTCTGCTATGACCGGTATCGCTATAGAAAGCGGCATTATCAATAGCATACATGATAAAATGTTAGATTTCTTCCCTGAATATGATCATTCCGGATTAGATCCGAGAAAACATGATATCACTATTAAGCACTTATTAACTATGCAAGCCGGAATTGACAACGACCATAATATTTACTCCAAGTTATATAATAGTTCAAATTGGACTCAATCTACAATAGAAGAACCCTTGCTGTATAACCCGGGAGAAAGGTATAGCTATAACACCTTTTTAACCCACCTGTTATCGGGAATAATTACCGAAACTTCACATATGAGCACTTTAGAATTTGCTCAAATTAATCTTTGTGATCCGCTTGGTATTACAATACAAGATTGGAAACAAAGTCCGGAAGGCGTCTATTTTGGCGGGAATAATATGTTCTTCACCACTCGTGATATGGCAGTATTGGGTTATCTATATCTAAACGATGGTGAAATTAATGGGATACAAATCGTA
>JAHJCW010000234.1 GCA_018812885.1 bacterium
ATGC
The DNA here is from genome assembly GCA_018812885.1 of bacterium. Lineage (GTDB taxonomy): Bacteria > Fidelibacterota > Marinisomatia > Marinisomatales > JAHJCW01 > JAHJCW01. Next base: position 5 of record JAHJCW010000234.1, read on the forward strand.
CTTCAATTCCTTCCGGAACCAATTTGGTGGCTTCTGTTCCTTCCTGAAAATATCTGTCGCCACTGCCACGACTCATTGCTCCCAATGAACCCATTCCGCGATATGTTTTGTATTGTCGGCCTTCAAATAAAATTGTTTCTCCGGGACTTTCTTCCATTCCGGCTAATAAACTGCCCAACATTACGGTATCGGCACCTGCTGCAATCGCTTTAGCGATATCTCCGCTATACCGAATACCGCCGTCTGCGATAACAGGAATATCATGTTTTCTTGCTTCATCAACTCCGTCCATTATAGCTGAAAGCTGAGGAACTCCAACTCCCGAAATAATCCTTGTAGTACAACTTGCACCGGCGCCGATTCCAATTTTTACGGAATCTACACCACTTTCGATTAATGCCTTAGTTCCGTCTCTCGTAGCAACATTACCGGCAATTAGAGCAGTATGTCCAATTTTAGACTTAATTTTTTCAATAGTTTTTAACACTCCCTTGGAGTGGCCATGAGCTGTATCAATTACAACTGCATCTACACCAACTTCGTTCAAAGCAATCGCTCTTTCTATGGCATCTTTGCCAACACCAACAGCAGCTGAAACCCGCAGTCTTCCTCTATCATCTTTACATGAATTGGGGAATTCTTCATTTTTTTGAATATCTTTTACAGTAATCAATCCAACTAATTCGCCATTATTATCGACAACCAGTAATTTTTCTATTCGATGCTTCTGCAGAATTTCTTTAGCAGTTTCCAAAGTTGTACCAATAGGAACCGTAATCAAATTTTTCGCTGTCATTCTTTTTGTGACAGATAATGAAAGATCATTTTCGAATCTTATATCTCTATTGGTGAGAATACCTTTTAACTTTTTACCTTGAATTACGGGAAGACCGCTAATATTATATTTCGCCATTAAAGCTTTTGCTTCACCAATTGATTGCGATATATCTAAAGTGATTGGATTCATAATTATTCCGCTTTCCGATCGCTTAACAATATCAACCATTTCAACTTGATTTGCGATACTTAAATTTTTATGAATCACTCCCATCCCACCGGCACGTGCTAAAGCGATAGCCATTGTGGATTCCGTAACGGTATCCATGGCAGCGCTTAAAATTGGAATATTTAACTTAATTGATTTTGTTAATCTAGTTGATAAATCAACATCTCGAGGCAATATAGATGATTTCTGAGGAACGAGTAATACATCATCAAAAGTTAGCGCGTATTCAAATGGCGGACGGTTTGTCATAATAAATTAACTTATTTTCACATTTTTCAATACAGCTTTTACAATTTTACCGGATCGAATCAATTCAGCAATTACTTCTAAATCTTTGCTATAAGAATGATCACCATTCTGAATCTTGATATATTTATTAACTAAATCCAAAACCGGCTTAGTACCAACTCCCGGGTTAAGTTTTCTATGAAATAATGTTGTCGCGCGTGCTGCAACTAGTAATTCCGCAGCCAAGATATAAGTTACATTTTCAAGAATTTTTAATGCTTTCCTTCCTGCCCATGGCGCCATGCTGACAATATCTTCTTGTCCGGCAGATGTTGATATTGAATCTACACTTGCCGGATGAGCTAATGTTTTATTTTCAGACGCTAAAGCAGCAGCAGTAACATGAACTATCATACATCCTGATTCAATGCCCGGCTGACTAACTACAAAAGGAGGAATTGATGGTTCAATATCTTTCATAAAATAATTAATACGCCTTTCTGAAATTGCACCCATCTCACTCATTGCAATTGCTAAATTATCCATAGCTTGAGCGACATATTCTGCATGAAAATGACCTGAACCATGTACTGAACCGTCAGGTAATATTAACGGATTATCACTGACACTATTTATTTCATGTTCGATTATCTTTTTAGAATTTTGATATGATTCGCGGCTTGCTCCATGTATATGGGGAATACAGCGAATACTATATGGATCTTGAACCTTTTCACAATTGATATGAGAGGCAACTATTTCACTATTTTTCAGCAGATTCCAAATATTCTTTGCTACCAACTGTTGTCCATTATGATCTTTTAATTTGTGAATGCTTGCCCGAAAAACATTTCGAGATGATAAACTTGCTTCTACAGATAATGCTCCAATAATATCTGCTGTAAGAAATAAATTTTGAGCTTCGCTTAACGCCTTCACTGCAAATGCAGTTGAGACTTGGGTTCCATTAATCAAACTCAAACCCTCTTTTGGATGCAATTGCAAAGGCGCCAATCCAATCTCTTTTAAAGCTAGCAAACTTGGAATAATCCGATCTTGAAAATGTACTTCTCCCTCGCCGATTAATGCTAATGCCATGTGTGCCATTGGAGCAAGATCACCGCTTGCCCCTACAGATCCTTTTCTTGGTATAACGGGTAATATATCATGATTTAAAAATTCAACAATTTTGTCAGCTACGTCTTGACGTATCCCACTAACACCTTTTGCGTATGTTAATAATTTTAAAAACATTATAATGCGGACTAAACCAAAATCTATCGGTTTACCGACTCCCGCAGCATGACTTCTAATCAAGTTCAATTGTAATTGTATTTGATCTTTCTTATCAATTGAAACCTGACTTAATTTTCCAAAACCAGTATTTACACCATAAATTTTTATTTTTTTCTTCTGTAGCTCAATAAAAATACGATGTGATTCTTTGATAGACTTTTTTACTTGAGGACTAAGATGTACCCGAATCGGATTTTCTAAGAATGGTTTAAAATCCTCGATGCAGTACTTCTTATGCTCAACAGGGACGGTTAACATAGATAAATTTATGATATTTATTCCTTATTCTACAACTTTGGAAATTTATTTACATAAAAAAAGCCCTGCAATATTTCGTCACAGGGCTTATGGTTATAATCTAAATTACGTTACTTATCTAAATAAATTGCTAACGTTAACACACCTACTGAGTTTATACCAAAATTACTATATTTACCTCCACTATAGCTTGTTTCGGTACCTGAAGGTTCTTTAACAACCATATCAGGTTCGGAACCAAATGTGAAACCTAAATGGTATTCAGCAGCTAAACTCACAGCGGTGTTAATAGCATACTCAACACCAAGTAATCCAAAAAATGTAAAAGCAGTAATTGCATCATCATCTAAATTATTCTTCACTTCAGTTGCTGTTAAAGCAGTTCCTTGTGGACCAGATACCGGTTCAACATATTTAGTTCTTGTCATAAAGAAACCACCGCCTGCTCCGAAATATGGATCAACTTTCCCTTTATTCTTATGCAATTCACCTACAACCTCTAATCCAATACTAAATTCGGAATCTGAGCCATCTTCACCAACCCACCCTTGAGGTATGTATTCGGTTATAGATTCCTTCTGATTGCTAAGTGAAAATGCTCCGCGTACAGCAGTTTTATCATTTAAGAATTTTTTGTAGCCGAATCCACCTCGATAATTATCAGCCCATAAAAAACCTAAGCCACTGAATTCAAACAACATGGCGCTGTCACCTTTTACATGTGGAGCATACTTTGTTTGTCCAAAAGACAAATTACTTAAAAGTAATATTCCCATAAGAACTATTATTATTTTTTTCATTGTATTTCCTTTATTAATTGTGAATGTAATCTACTTGTTATTTAAAATCTGATGCAATTTCAAATTTTGATTTGTTGTAATATTTATCCAAATCTGCTTCAAGATAATCTAATACAGATTCTATTTCCCTATGGTTTGGTGAATTTCTATAAATTTTTACAATGGTTTTTAAGTCATCATATGTTGTTTTATTAAAAAGTAATTGGTCTTGGCTGCTTCCATACTGCACATTATGTGCGATTGAAACACAAACAGGAGTTATTTTGAGATGCTCTTTGTAATATTCTCCTATTATATTGTTGGAAATACTGTATTTACTTAATTTTCGGTAATAATCAATGTAACGATTACCCTTGTCAGAGTTTGATAAATAATTATCACGAAAATCGTACGATTTTTCAATCAATTCATCCCTACTATTGATAATAGAACAAATTTCGGTATCATCCCCAAAACGTGGTGGAATTGTTGGAAGCAAGTATGGTGCAAATAATTCAACTAGTAGAAAACATTCGTTCCAAGCATCTACAAGTCCAAAAGCAACAATAAAACCAGATCGAGGGTCATTTGAATTAACATTTTCAATATCAGATGGTTTGCCTAAACTAGTTTCATTATTATTTCCTGTGATCGTGTAATTATTAGTACAAGTAGATATAATAAAAAATGAAAATAATAAAATTATTG
>JAHJCW010000235.1 GCA_018812885.1 bacterium
AGAAATATTAAATTTATATAGAAATTATACTGTAATAAATCCTATAAAAATCTCTAATAATTTCATTGACTATCTTATACAAAATAGTATAGTTTTCTTGGCTTTTATCGAAACAAAAATTATGAAAACAACAACTATTAAAGAATCTGAAATTCAGCATGATTGGTGGATAGCTGATGCCGAGGGTCAAACCCTTGGCAGGTTTGCCAGTCGTATCGCGCAATTACTGCGCGGAAAACATAAACCGCACTTTACTCCTCACATGGATATGGGTGATTGTGTTGTAGTTATAAATGCGGAAAAAATTAGAGTTTCCGGTGCTAAAGAGGAACAGAAAGAATATTTTAGTCATTCTGGTTTTCCAGGTGGATCAAAAATGGAATCATTTAAGCAGTTAAAAGCCACCTATCCGGAAAGAATTATTACACATGCAGTGAAAGGAATGTTACCGCAAAATAAACTGGGACGACAAATTTTAGGTCATCTCCGGGTTTACGCGGGAACCGAACATCCTCACGATGCACAACAACCTAAAATAGTGGATTTTAAATGACGCAAGCAGTATTTCAAGGAACTGGTAGACGTAAAAGATCGGTAGCACGCGTTTATCTAAGTTCCGGCAAAGGTAATATTCTAATCAATAATAGATCATATGCCGATTATCTTGGTCGCCCAACTTTGGCAACTATTGTTCGCCAACCTTTGGAAGCGATTGGAGATGTTGATGGATATGATATCAAGGCAAATGTAAACGGTGGCGGATTAACAGGCCAAGCAGGGGCTATACGGTTAGGAATTGCTCGTGCATTATTAGAAATTAATGAAGATTTTCGTACACCTCTGCGGCAAGCAGGTTTTTTAACTCGTGATGCGCGCAAAGTTGAACGTAAGAAATATGGACAACCGGGCGCACGTAAGCGTTACCAATATTCAAAGAGATAATATGACAGAACAAGTTAGTTTTAAAGATTTACTAGGTTCCGGTGCACATTTTGGTCACGTAACTCGCAAATGGCATCCTAATTACGAACCCTATGTTTTAATGGAACGTAATGGTGTGCATATTATCAATCTTGAAGAAACAGTTAAGCACCTGAACATAGCAATTGAATTTGTTAAGAAGGTTATAGAAAAGAATGGCGAAATTCTTTTCGTGGGAACGAAGAAACAGGCAAAAGATATTGTGCAACAAGAAGCTGATCGATGTGGGATGTTTTATATCGTAGAGCGATGGTTGGGAGGTACTCTCACAAATTTCTCAACAATCAAGAAAAGTATTAAAAGATTAAAAGCACTTGAGAAAGAAGGTTCTAGTATTTATGAAAATCTGACGAAAAAAGAAGTTCAAATGTTGAATCGTGAACGACTTAAGTTGTCAGATCAACATCGTGGAATTAAAGACATGAAACGTCTACCGGATGCAGTCGTAATTGTTGATGTTGATAGAGAAGTAACTGCCCTCCAAGAAGCTATTCGATTAGAAATTCCGGTAATCGCAATCGTTGACACAAATTGCGACCCACGGATTGTAAACTACCCAATTCCGGCAAATGATGACTCAATCAGGACAATACAATTAATTATTTCAGCCATCGTTGATGCAATTACGGAAGTGAAAGATGGCAGTGCTGTAACAGCCGAAGATATTTCCGATGCACCACAACAAGCAGAAAGTGTAAGTACTAAATCCAAAGATGCAAATAGCACGAATGTTAAGGAAAAAACTATAGAAAAAGAAGATAAGGTAGTAGAAGCAACTGCAGTTACGGAAAAAGTGGAAAAATCAACTCAAACTGATGAAAAACAGCATAAAGTGGATGCAGTTGAAAAACCTAAAGCAGAAAAAATAATAGAGAAAAAACCTACGACAAAAGCTGAACCGAAAACTACAGCCAAGAAACCTGTGGTTAAAGCAACTTCTAAAACCAAAACTTCCACCAGTGTAAAAACCGTTAAAGAAACTACAAAAAAGACTACGGCAAAAAAGACCACGAAGGAATCTGAAAAGAAATGAATATTGACGCAAAAAGAGTTAAAGAACTGCGTGAAAAAACCGGTGCCGGAATGATGGACTGTAAAAAAGCTTTAATTGAAGCCAATGGTGATATTGAAAAAGCTATTGATAACTTAAGAAAATCTGGTGCTGCTAAAGCTGCTAAGAAAAGCTTACGAACCGCAAAAGAAGGATTGATCTACTCATATATCCATCATGGCGGGAGATTGGGAGTCTTGCTTGACATTGGATGTGAAACTGATTTTGTGGCAAAAACAGAGGGCTTTATTGATTTAGCTAGAAATGTTGCAATGCAAATTGCTGCAACCAATCCAATTTCTATAAATCGTGAGGATGTTCCTGAAGACATAATAAACCGTGAAAAGGAAATTTATACCGAACAGGCAAAGGTAACCGGAAAACCCGACAATGTTGTTGAGAAAATTGTCGAGGGAAAATTGAATAAATATTTCCAAGAAAGCTGTCTGATGGAACAAGTATATATAAAAGATTCTGATAAAAAAATCAAAGATTTAGTGACAACAATAATTGCCACCTTAGGCGAGAATATAACTATTAACCGTTTCTCGCGATTTGCAGTTGGCGAAACCGATTAATAATTAATAACTAATAATATGTCAAACCCTGTTTACAAGCGGGTCCTGCTAAAATTAAGCGGGGAAGTGCTCGCCGGTAAACAGGGTTTTGGTATTGATCCAAACCGCGCTTCAATCTTAGCGCAAGAAATTAAATCAGTTCATAATCTTGGAGTAAGCATCGGAGTTGTCATCGGTGCCGGTAATATTTTCCGCGGCATTAACGCAGCAGACCAAGGCATGGATCGCGTAACCGGTGATTACTTGGGAATGTTAGCGACTATTATGAACTCTATTGCTATGCAAGATGCTTTAGAAAAAATTGAATGTGACACGCGAACACTATCTGCAATATCAGTAAATAAAATCTCTGAACCGTATATCCGTCGCAGAGCGATTAGACACCTCGAAAAAGGACGGATTGTCATTATAGCCGGCGGAACTGGGAATCCATATTTTAGTACAGATACTGCTGCAGCATTAAGGGCTACCGAATTGGGAGCAGAAATAGTTTTAAAAGGTACTAAAGTTGATGGTATTTATGATATGGATCCGGTAAAACATCGGAACGCGAAAAAATATAGTCAAATATCTTATAGGAAGGTACTGGAAGATAATTTGAGAATAATGGATATGACAGCAATAACTTTGTGCCGTGAGAATTCTTTACCAATTAAGGTATTTAACATTAATAATACTGGAGACTTGAAACAAATAATATTGGGTAGTAATATTGGTACCTTAGTGTCGGAGTAAAAAATGTTAAAAGATATTAAAATAGATGCCAAACAACGTATGGTTCAAGCCATTACACATACTGATATAGAAATGGCAAAAGTGAGGACTGGACGAGCAAACCCTGATATATTCAATTCAGTTTCTATTGATTATTACGGTGTTAAAACACCTCTAAATCGAGTATCAAATATTTCTGTTCCTCAGGCAAGGTTGATAGTTATTCAACCGTATGAGAAAACCCTAATCCCATTAATCGAAAAAGCCATTATGGAAAATAATCTTGGTTTAACGCCAAATAATAATGGGGTTGTTGTCAATGTTCCGATTCCGCCGCTTTCTGAAGAACGTAGAGGTGAACTTATTAAGTATGTTCATGAATTAATTGAAGACGGCAGAGTAGCTATCAGAAATATACGTCGCGATGCAATTCATCAAATCAAGCAAATTGGCGATGAAAAAAAAATATCGGAAGATCTTATTCATGATGCTGAAGCTGAAATACAGAAATTAACTGATGAGCACATTGAAAAACTGAATAAACATCAGGAAGACAAGGAAAAAGAACTTCAGGAAGTTTAATTTCGATTTTTGGTGATATTTTCAGTAGGAACAGGTCGCGACCTGTCCTTTTTTTTAGTTTAGATACACTAACAGATTTGGGATCTGTCCCTACGATGTACAATAATCATTTATCGTTTAAATATTTTATTAGAGATAGGGGAGGGTAACAGTCCTTTAATTTACAAACCCAAAATCGTCGGCGAGCATGTCTCCAAGATTTTTCATATCCTTTTAATTTATTGATTCTTTCAATCAAAGTATTTTTATCAATCCATCCTGCAAGATAAGTCTTTGTTATATATGCTTTTGCCAAAAATGAGTCATATAAATATTCCAAATCATTTGAATTTAGGTCAATTTTCTGTTCCTGAAGCCACTGATCATTTTTGTTTGTCAGTTGATCATAATAGATTTGAATATGAATATCACTTTTTAAATCTTCAATTTTGCGAGTTCGTCGGATTAATTTGATATCACGTTTATTGAACACATTTTGCAATGTTTTATCTCTATCGGGGATTAATGAAGTTTTAAGTTCTAAATCTAATCCTTTATATTCAAAATCAACATCAATTCCAATGTCTTCTTCAAAATAATTTGTGGTAGTTATTTCAATATCATTCTCGTGAAACCATTTCTTTAAAGCAATTTCTCCAATGTAACCTCGCAGTTTGCTGTCAAATTGAACATTGATATGTCTGTCACGCAAATTATCAATGAATTTTTGTTCTTTTGCTTTAGCAATAGCTTTAACGATTTCTTCCTTTGTCAATGCTATCTTTAGAATATCTTGATATTTCACTTTTTATAGTGCATATAGTTTATTAATAAATGTTTTTAAATTAGACGACACTTCGGAAATTTTCATCTTGTTGCAATTCACAATATACAAAAGATTCTTCGGAATTATAAAAATCCAATGATTTGATAATTCGCGGTACAGTTACATCATTGATGTAATCCATTTGTTCAATTAAGATGAATTGACGCCTTTCAAATTCTTGATTTAACTCTAAAATGGCTTGACCAGTAGTCCCTGAGCCTGCAAAGAAATCTAATACAATATCACCGGGCTTTGAAGCAGATTGTATTAATGTTTTAAGTAATTTAACCGGTTTGGGATAGCTGAACGGTTTTTCTCCATCAAATAGATTTTTAATATCGGTAGTTCCATCTTTATTTAAAGCAACATTGTAGAGAATTGAAGATAAATTTCTCCCACGCGGAATTAATTTTTCATCCTCATCATAAACTAATTTACCACGTTGTTCGTTCAGATATATTTTATAATATACTTTCCATATATCTCTATTTTTTTTGAATATAATGCGATTATCTTTCAGCCTCTCATTAAACGTTTTTTTATTACATTTCCACTGATGTTCATTGGCTTTAAGTATAATTCCATTCGGACATTTAATATCATAGTGTAACCCGGTACTGTCGCTTAGACTAGGATCGTTCAAATCCTTGATTTTGTATTTACCGTGTGTTTTAAGTTTATCGTCTTCATATTTATAAGAAGCAATAGTTTTTGCGTCTAATGGAATCTTGTAAATGCCATTTTTGTTTTTCCGATAGGCTAAAATATATTCATGTTCCACAGCAATATCATTACTATCATTGGCTCCGCCGGCTTTTTTTCGCCATATTAGATTTGTAATAAAGTGTTCTCGGCCAAATATTTTATCACAAAGTACTTTTAGATAAGCATTCTCCTGATCATCGCAGTGGATATAAATTATTCCATCTTCAGTCAATAATTTCCGTGCAACGATCAAGCGTTCCTCCATGAACGTCAGCCAAGCGCTGTGTCCATAATTATCGTTATAATTAAATTTATTGCCACCCGTATTATATGGGGGATCTATGCAAATTAATTTGATTTTATTGCGATAGATTGGAACAAGTGCTTTAAGGGTATTTAAATTATTCCCCTTGATGATAAAATTATCTTGAAAAGATATATCAATTAACTCAGTTTGACCGTTTTTGTTATACCTTTTCCAGTTAATAAAAGCGGTTAATTCAGGATTGTTTTTGGTAGTCATCAACTTGTTTTATATAATTTAATTTTTCCGCATCAGATAAAAAACTCGCATTGAACGAATTTTTGGCTAGCAAATAAATATCACCTTTTGTTAAATATAAAGCTTTAGCCAATTTGATATAATTTTCGTTTAAATGTCCACCAAAATATGCGGGATCATCAGAGTTGATCGTAACTAATAGATTATTATTCATCATTCTTTTAAGAGGATGATTCTTTAATTTATCAACTACTCTTAATTTCAAATTTGATAGAGGACATACGGTTAAAGGAATTTGTTTTTGTGCAAGTAATTGTACTAAAGCATCATCTTCCAAAGCGCGATTCCCATGGTCTATACGTGCAACATTTAGTAAATCAATTGCTTCCCAAACGTATTCCGGTGGTCCTTCTTCACCAGCGTGGGCAACGGTTAAAAATCCCTCATCTTGAGCTTTTTTGAAAACACGTTGAAATTTAGACGGAGGATGACCTACTTCTGAAGAATCAAGTCCGACTGCTTCAATCCAATCCTTGTATGCCAATGAATGTTCAAGTGTTTGGAAGGCTTGTTCCTCATCTAAATGTCGTAAAAAGCACATGATGAGTTTAGCAGACATTCCAAATTCCTTTTCAGCATTTATTAAAGCTTTATGAATACCGGTAATAACGGTTGAAAATTGAATACCCCTATCTGTATGAGTTTGAGGATCAAAAAATATTTCTGCGTGGATTACATTTTGTGAATGTAATTTTTCTATATATGCCCAAGTCATATCGTAAAAATCTTGCTCATGGATTAATACACTTGTACCGTCGTAATAAATATCAAGAAATTCCTGCAAGTTATTGAAATCGTACGCTTTACGAAGCTCTTCTACGGATTTAAATTTAATTTTGATATTATTGCGTTGGGCAATTTTGAACATTAATTCCGGTTCAAATGTGCCTTCAATATGAACGTGTAGTTCCGCTTTGGGAATACCGTTAATAAATTTTTCTATTGTCATGGTCATTATTATTTATTCATTTCATATGCACCGTCGAGTTTCTCAACTTCTTTCCAAATTCGTTCCGAACGATTAACATCGTCTTCAGTACAACTTTGTTTCATGATCATTTTTAGGCAAGCATTTTGTTGAGTAATAGTACTACCATTTTTTGTGTAAAGCTTAAGAGCAAATTTTGAGAAATCTCGTACCAGAAAATCAAATATTTGATCAATAATGTCATCATCGATACTACTTAATTTGGATTCCTCAAGAATACACTGTCCATACACACACAATGTAAATAATTCGCCAAGTAATAATGAAAAATCCGTGTCCATCATTTGTTTGGGGCTAGGACGAGTATCTTCACTTAATCCAAAATATTTAAATAGATTTAACTGTTTCAGGAATATTGCAACATTTGGTAAACGAGAATATTCCTTATAAATCTTTTCATAATTATGGAATTGAATAGAACCTAAACCGGAGGTTTGGGTTTGATTGAATAGATATGTATCATCTATCGGTTTTTTCATTTTAGGAATCTCCGGCAGATTATCATCATGATTTACAAAGAAGTTCACCATAAATTTCATTATCAATAGCATATTTACATGAGCTGTCCCTTCAAGCTTAGGAAGGGCACGTATATCGCGGGTAGCCATCTCAAAATAGGTATCCATTTCAAATCCTTTCGCCGCTATCACATCCCATAAAAGGTCAATCACTTCTTCGCCTTGGGTGGTCACTTTCATTTTAACCATTGGATCGTACAGTAAATATCGGCGGTCTTCGGCGGATGCCGATCGCATATAATCGATACCTCGTTTTGCCATTAACTTCATCGCGTATAAGCGACAATATGCGTCGATAAAAAATTGTTTTACATGAGGGAATGTGGTGACGGGTCTTCCATATAAAATTCGATTATTGGCATGCGTAATTGATTCGTAAAAAGCATGTTCACAAATGCCGATTGAACCCCATCCTAAATTAAACTTGCCGACATTAACTGTATTTAAACTGGCATCCCACGCATCGCGGCCTTGGGCGATGATATCCTCCTCACTAATAGGATAATCCTGTAATTCAAATTCTGCAACATAGGATTGAACATTAACAACATTTTTTAAACATTTATAGTTTTTATGTTGTGAATCCACAGCGAAGAAAACGTAGTCTCCGTATTTTTTATCATCCGCATCCCACGACGGATCAACTTTTCCAAAAATTGAAACCAAGGCGGCTTTATTACCATTCCCAATGTAATATTTCTTACCATTAGCAAGATACTTTCCATTGCCATTATTTTTTAGCTTCATACTTGTAGAATAGATATCGGCACCATGCTCCCTTTCAGATAAACCAAATGCAAAAATTCCTCCCTCATCGAGAAGTTTGGCAGTCCTTTTCTTTAGCTTCTCATTTTTTGTCATGTATAGTGGGCCGAGTCCAAGGATTGATACCTGCCATGTGTACCAATAATGTAATCCATAAAATCCTAAAATTTCGCTCATTGCACTATTTCTAAAAGTATCCCAACGTTGATTCTCTCTGGTTGCAATATCTGTCGGAGTTAAGAAAGTTGAAAAAATCTTATTCTTTGATTGAAAATCGAGGAAATCG
>JAHJCW010000236.1 GCA_018812885.1 bacterium
CAAAGGTTCTACCACCGGTTGACGTTGCATTACACCCAATGCTTTCCGCTCAATATGAAGTGTATTTTTGGTTTTTATTGTTCCCTTACCATCAATAGCATATCCTAATGGATTTACTACTCTTCCAAGCATTTCAGGTCCAACCCCAACTTCAACAACTTTTCCGGTACGCTTAACAATATCTCCTTCACGCACCAACCGAGTTTCGCCAAACAATACCACACCGACGTTGTCCTCTTCAAGATTTAGTGCCATTCCGAATACGTCATTTGGCAATTCGACTAACTCAGCGCTCATAACGTTTTCTAAGCCGCTTACGCGCGCTACACCGTCACCCACTTCCAATACTTCACCTACGTCGGAAACGTCGATTTCAACATCGAACTTTTCTATTTGTTTCAGAAGTAAACTTCTGATTTCTTCCGTTTTAATTTTCATCGTTTCTTTTAATTAATAATTTTGCATCAATACTTTTTTCATTTTCGCCATTTGATTGGCGATTGTACCATCGAATATGGTGTTTCCTATTCGCAACTTCAATCCACCCAATAGTTCTTTATGAGTTTGCGTTTTCAGTTCAACTTTTTTCCCTGTGGATTTTTCGATACCCAGAACAATTGAAGATATGGTTCCTTTATCAATTTTATCTATTGAATATGCAGTGACATCAATTTGATTTAATGATTCTTTTTGCAATTTAGCATACTCAGTAGCTATAGACATGAACATTTGATTTTCATTACGTTCAGCCAACAATGCAAAAAATTCATAGACAACCGGATTAATCATATCACCAAGTATCGATTTTAAGATATTTACTTTTTCAACGGGCTTAATCCTGAGTGTATAGAAAAATGCACGAAATACCTGTTCCTGTTTTATTAACTGATCAATAATTCTTAAACTGTTTCCGGTTTCCGAAATACAGTTTAATTCTGTTGATACAGCTAATAATGCATTAGCATATTTTTTTATACGTCGATTAGGCTTCATTCTTAGGATTGATGCTACTTAATGATTCATTTATCAATTTCAAATTATCTTCTTTAGATAAGTTTTTCTTAATCAGCTTTTGAGCAACTGCAATTGATAAATTAACGACCTCTGCCTTTACCTCTAAGATTGCACGCTCTTTCTCAATGTGGATTTGTTTTTTTGCATCTTCCAAAAGAGCATCAGATTTAGATTGCGCTTTTTCGATTATTTCATCTTTCATTCTTTCGGCATTTTTCTTACCGGCTGCCACAATTGCTTGCGATTCATTCCGTGCCTCACTAAATAACTTTTCTGTATCTTCCTTGACATGAGCTAACTCATCTCTGGCTTTTTCCGCACCTAACAAAGCATGCCGTATGTTATCCTCTCGTTTTTCGAGCATTGCGAGTAATGGTTTCCAGGCAAATTTCATCAGCAAAAATGCCAATGCCAGAAAGATGATAATCGACCAGATGTATAAACCTGGATCAGGTTGAACTAAGGGATTATCCATATAATTTTCTCTTATTAATCAGTTTAATAAAATAAATGCTTCTTATTTCATTAATACAATTAATAGAGTAAATACTTCAGCCAAAATCGCAACACCTTCTAATAGGAAAAGTGGCAAGTTAACTGCAGCAGTAATTTTATCGGCAGCTTCCGGCTGACGCGCAATACTTTCTGCAGCGGCAGCAGTGAATTTGCTTATACCAAATGCAGCTCCAATGACTACCATCCCAAGCCCGATTGCGGCTCCAAAGTAATGTAGATTTTCCATTTATTTTTCTCCGTTTATTATTATTTTCAACCACGAATTTCACGAATTAACACGAATAATTAAAAAACTGTAAAAATCGCAAAGTTTAAAATAATATTCGTGCATTCGTGGTTGTTTCTTTTGTTTTTAAAATCTGTCAAATTCGTGTAATCTGTGGCTATATTTATTTTAAGTTTTCAGTTTTTATCTTTTTTATGTGTTTTTTGTTTAAAAATTTGTGTCTTTTGTGCCTTTTGTGGCTACTCAATTAATGATGAATATTTATCGCCATTCCAATAAAGACAGCGGTAAGCATAGTAAATACGTACGCTTGTACAATTATAATAATTATTTCTAAAGCAGATATCGCTACAGCAAGCGGTACCGATATCAACACACCAACCCCAATTCCAGCAAGTACACTATTAAATAGTCCTGTAAAGATAAATACGAATGATACTATCGCTAAAATAGCGATGTGTCCACCGGTCATATTGGCTGCCAATCGCATTGTCAACGCAAAAGGCCGGACAAACATTCCGATAACTTCTATCGGAATCAGCATGATATAGACCGGCCAAGCCAAGCCAGATGGCGCAATGTTTTTCCAATAATTAATAAAACCGTGTGCTTTTGATCCGGCTAATATTATTGCGAAAAAAGTTATGGTCGCCAATCCTGCTGTTACATTATAATTACCGGTTGCTGTCATACCACCATGCAACAATGAATTGACAAAAGAATGATCGTGAGAGGAACCACCGAATATAAATCGATTTATTGCTCCAATCACATCAAAAATCGGGAATAATCCAATCGCATTAGCTGAAAATATAAAAAAGAAAAATGTTAGAATTAGCGGTGTCCAAGTATTTAGATATTTTTTACCGACATTTGGCAATACAATTGAATCGCGAATAAATTGCACTACTGCTTCTAATGCGGTCATAAAACCGGAAGGAACCGGGCTTTCTTGCTTAATATATTTTCGCACTGTCCATGTGATTGCTATAAATACGAGTGAAGCAACTATCCATAACATTAATACATGTTTAGTTATTGAAAAATCTATACCAAAAATAGTTGGCAGTTGTAATATGGGGTGCTCAGGTGAACTGTTGGAAACATGACCAATTATTACTTCACCAGCGTCAAATCCATTCTCGGTTGATGTATGTACTTGGTCAGCTCCGCTCATCTATTTTGTTTTTATTTTTCTGTTTGAATTAATTTTTGTAGAAATATTGCTTCTATAATATAAAATAGTATAAAAAAGCTCGTGAAGCTAATAACAAATGGGGCAGGCTCAAAAGCGTAAAAACTCAGAATTATGATAAAATACAGAGCAAATAAAACCATTTTAAATAAAAACGATTTTGTTAATGTTCCGGTAAGTTTTTCCGGCGTATTTGCATGAATGCGCTTGACTAATTGAATTGAAAAAACACTAATTACTAATGGTGCAACCATTCCTAAAAATATTTCATCAGTAAAACTTGGGAAAAATATTCCACTTATCAGACTTGCTATCCCGACTCCTAACAATATTATCGAAATTGTATATTTCATTTATGAGGTTTGATCCACATTATTTTTGCGATCTCGTAAAATCCAACTATTATACCAATCAAAAGACCAATCATTAAAAATATCGGTGAAGAATCTTGCCATTTATCAAGAAAATATCCAATAGCACCTAAAATTAAAACCGCACCGATGAGTGTGTACGATGCTCCCATAGCGGGTCCTGACCGTTTGATAATTTTTTGTAAATAACTAAATGAATTAGCTAAGTCATCTATTTTTATCATTTATCAATAGTTTAGACGGTTTTTGTTAATCACCTGTTAAGTCACACCTACCACTAAATTTGGCGCCTTCTTCTATGTATAATCTCCGGTAAATCATATCACCATGAACTGTAGATTGATTACCCAATACAATGCGATCATTAACAGAAATATTGCCATTTACGGTGCCACCAACGTGGATATCGCTTGCGATAATATTACCCACTATTTCCGCAGTTCGTGCGATACGAACCGGTCCCTTAGTATTAACATCACCTTGGATTTTTCCATATACAATAAGTCCGCCATCCAAGTTAATATTCCCTTCTAAAATAGCATCAGCACCTACCATAGTATGTACATTTTGAAAATCAATTTTACTCATAATTATTCACACTTATGTCTTTTTGTTTATATTTAGGAAACAACTCCAAGGGGTCAACCGCTTTACCATTTTTCCATATTTCAAAATGCAAATGTGGACCCGAAGAAATACCCGTGCCGCCGGTAGTTGCAATCACTTCACCACGTTTTACAAAATCTCTTGTTTCTACGAAATTGCCTTTATTATGTCCGTAAATCGAAAAATAATCATCACCATGGTATAAAATTATATAATTACCAAAATTATACGTCCATCCTGAATATACAACAAATCCCGAAGCTGAAGCATAAACCGGTTCACCTTCTTTAACTGCGATATCAATACCATAATGATTTTGATTTTTAAATAATTTATCAATTCTTATCTTTTGTGTAATGTAACCTTCAACCGGATATTTGGAAGGTATGTTATCAACGTAAGAAACGGCATTATTTTTATCCGACCTCATTTGATTGCTTTCAGACCAAGCAGAATCATTACTCACCGAAACAGAAGATAGTTCCAATTCAGAGCCAAGAGTTTTTCTGATTAGACGATCCATTTGTTCAATACGATTAAGATCTTGCATTAATTCCATAATTTTTACACGTTCTACAGCAAATTTCTCATTTTCAACTTCCATTGCATTATACTGCATCAATTTTGGTAAGGCATATGCAATAAAAAATACTACTATGCATAACATTAGTATTAAACTGATGATCAGAGATAACATCTGTTTTCTGGTGATAGAAAACTGCCTATCACTGTCTTCGTTATCTGGTATAATTAATATGGAATATCTTGACGGTTTCATGCCAAATTATAATAAATCTTTATTGCCCGTTAAAATGGAAAATATTCGCTCAAAATCATCGTCTGAAAAATAGCTGACTATGATTTCCCCGCTTCCTTTATGATAAGTTAGT
The DNA here is from genome assembly GCA_018812885.1 of bacterium. Taxonomy (GTDB): domain Bacteria; phylum Fidelibacterota; class Marinisomatia; order Marinisomatales; family JAHJCW01; genus JAHJCW01. The sequence continues at coordinate 4,819 of JAHJCW010000236.1, forward strand.
TTAACCTTTGTCCCAAGAGCTGATATTAACTCATCTTCCAGATGTTTTATTCTAGGATCAATTCCTTTTTTTATTAGTGTAAGTCTCGATTTTTTATCGGCATCAGACTTAGCTAATGTTTCCGCTCCCCGAACACTTAGATTCTTATTTATAATTTGCTGCCACATCTTAACCATTGCTTGAGTTGTTTTCATCATTAAAATAGCTCGACCATGTCCGGCTGATATTTCACCATTTTTTATACTTTCTTTAATCTCAGATGGTAAGTTTAATAACCTTAAAGTATTTGTAACAGTTACCCGCTTTTTACCAACCGATTTTGCAACAGCTTCTTGAGAAAGACCATGTTTACTATTTAAAACAGCGTAAGCTTCTGCTTCCTCAATAGGATTTAAGTTCTCACGCTGGATGTTTTCAATCAACGCCATCTCCATCATTTCTGCATCATTTTCTACTTCAATAACATAAGCAGGAATCTCTATAAGTCCGGCAAGTTTCGCCGCACGTAATCGTCTTTCTCCGGCAATTAGAATATAATCTCCAGTATTTTCCCGAACTGTTATCGGCGTCAATATTCCTTTTTCCTTAATTGATGCTACTAATTCTTGTAATGCATTTTCATCAAAATTTTGTCGTGGCTGATTTGGATTAGGAGAAATGTTATTGATATTAATCTTAAATGTACCAGGACTTGATTCGTCTTCACGCGGTCGAATAAGAGCTTCTAATCCCTTTCCTAGACGATTACTTGACACGGTCAACGATCTCCTCAACTAATTGCATATAATTTTTAGCTCCAGTTGAATTTGCATCGTACATTATTGCAGGTTTCCCGAAACTAGGTGCTTCACTTAATCTAACATTCCGACTAATGACATTCTTAAATATTTTATCTTTAAAATAGCTTTTTACTTCGTTGCTTACTTCTTTAGATAAGTTTAAACGAGCGTCATACATAGTCAATAACACACCACTAATTTTCAAACTACTGTTAATATGTTTTTGCACTAATCTAACTGTATTCAATAGTTGTCCTAAGCCTTCAAGGGCATAATATTCGCATTGAATAGGTATAATTATTGAATCTGAGGCCGCTAATGCATTAAGCGTCAACAACCCCAGTGATGGTGGGCAATCTATGATGATAAAATCATAATCTGATTTTAGCTCACTTATAATTTTCTGGAGTTGATATTCGCGGGCAATCATACTCACTAATTCTATCTCAGCACCAACTAAATCACTGGAAGACGGTATTAAATGGAAATGCTCAATTTGAGTTTTTACGACACATTCCTTAACTGGTATTTTTTTTATTAAAACATCATATATAGTATTTTTTTGTTTTTCATATAGGTCAGATACTCCAGTGGTAGCATTGGCTTGTGGATCTAAATCTATTAAAAGAGTTTTTTCTTCTAATATTGCTAAATTGACGGCAATATTTATTGCC
>JAHJCW010000237.1 GCA_018812885.1 bacterium
AATAATTCTATCTTTTAAATATTATATTGAATTGAGGCTAACATGAATATTAAGCAAGTATCTTTAATTTTAATTGCTTTAGGAACACTAATTTTTATTTTAGGATTTTTACGAGAAATAATAATAAGAGTTATATTTCAAAACAATATTTTAATCTTAGCATTTTTTGCAATTTTGATTGGTCTAGTTTTATTTGGATATAGCATTATTAAAGAGAGCAAGGAATCTAATTCTTAGAACTATTAACTGTATTACCTCTTTAAAGAGGAATGTAATCGAGATATATTAATCCGGTTTAATTTATTATTTCCAAAAACTTAATAATAATAAAATTGACACAATATGATAAAGACAAACAATAAGGATAAATGATGATAAAAAATATTAGTATAATAACATTGCTAATTTTTGTATTTGGATGTTCAAGCACAACTAACATTCCCAAAAATGTTAAATTGCAATCATGGCAAGATTCTGTGAGTTATAGCTTAGGTTCTGATGTTGGTGCTACTCTTAAATCTCGCAGAATGAATTTTGAACCTAAATTACTGGCAAAAGGTTTTGTTGGGACTTATTCGCAAGATTCAAGTTATATGCTTGGAGCTAGTATTGGCATAAGCTATAAAAGTCAAATGATTGATGTAGACTCGAAGATATTTTTAAATGCACTTAATAAAACCTATAATGGTGATTCTACTCTATTGTCTCTTGAAGATATGAAAAGTGTTGTTAGAAAATATGATAAAGAATTAAGGGAAAATCAGAATCTCAAAGCAAAGGAAAAAGCAGAATTTCAGCGTATAGAGGGTGAAAGATTTAGAGATGTTTAAAAAAGAATGGCGAATCTGTTGTTGAATTGAAGAGTGGATTGCTATACCGTGTTTTAAATGAAGGATTCGGTGATACCCCTACTAATAAAGATCGTGTTGTTGTTCATTATACAGGAAAATTAATTGATGGTACTGTTTTTGATAGTTCAGTTGACCGTGGAGAACCATCTAAATTTATGGTCGGAAGTGTAATTAAAGGTTGGCAAGAAGCTTTGCAATTAATGAAGGTTGGATCAAAATGGGAGATAATCATTCCATCAAACTTAGCTTATGGTGAGCGAGCAACTGGAAATATTCCTGCCAATTCAACATTAATTTTTGAAGTCGAATTACTTGGAATTGAGTAACTAACTTAGTGTTATTCCTATAATTAAATAGGGGAATATCTGATTGTATAAATGACTTTATTTACCTAAAATGCCACAGTTAATAATTATTATAACAGAATAGAGGGTGTTCCACTACCCTCTATTCTATCTATGAATCATGTTGATAATTATTAAGAAATTATTTGAAAGATTTTAAAATAATCAAATTGGTTTTTACGAGAATAAAAGTTAAACTTACAGTTAATAGAATGGGGTACTACGGTAATTTTTATACGTATTACTCAAGTAGGATATTTTATAACATTGAAAAAATTGGTGTAATATCGTGAAATTTATCTACTTAATGGAGAATGAACGTTCAATATCTCCGCCTATAAGACCTATTATAAAAGAACGAATTAAGCCATTTATACCTCCTCGCCCAACAAGACCGATAAAATATATTCCCAGGGTTGAAAAGGGAGTTAGGGATTATTGCAAACTCTTAGGATTGACACGTGAACCTTTCTCTATGGCACCTGAACCTGATTTCTTCTATCAATCGAAACAGCATCGCGAATGTCTTAATCATTTAGAAATATCATTGAGATTAAATCGCGGCTTACATGTTGTAGTAGGTGGTATAGGTACCGGGAAAACTGCTATTTCCCGACTATTATTAGATCGATTTACTGATTATGAAGGAGATTATACATTCTTTTTAATCCTGAACCCTACTTGGCGCAATAATCAAGAATTTTTAATACATTTGAAAAAGATGTTCGATATCCGCGATGAATCAAATCTTGTTACTGATATGATGAATCAAATCGAACATTTTTTAATCGATTATGCTACAAAATACAACAAACGAATTGTGATGATAATTGACGAGGGGCAGAAAATGGGACCCAATCAACTCGAAATTGTGAGATCATTACTGAATTTTGAAACAAACAGTATGAAGCTCATTCAGTTCGCGATCTTTGCCCAACCGGAATTTATTGATACACTAAATACAATGGAAAATTTTAAAGACAGAATAACGTATATGTTCAATATAAATAATATTGACGACGAAGATACAAGAGGTTTAATTGACCATCGTCTAAAAATAGCGGGTTTGTCTGATGGAAGAGAACTTTTTACAGAAAATGCAAAAAATCTTATTTATAAATATACAAGAGGATTCCCCCGAAAGATTATAGTTACTTGCCATAATTTACTCATCGATATGCTTATCATAGGTAAATCAAAAGTTGATGCTGACTTAGTTTTTAAATTTACTCAGCAAAATAATTTGATATATGAGTAAGGAAGATAAACAGAGGATATTAGCCACTAATAGACTTCTTGAGATCCTGCGCGCGGAACGTAGTTCCGAAGATGTAGTAAGCTCGGAGGAAGCGTCCGTTGATTCCGATTTTCTCATAGAAGAAGAAGTAGAAGACCTGCAATATGTTTCAAAATCTAAGTCTGATCAAGTCAGAGAGACCCCTGTGTCGGAAATAGATGAGTTTCCGTCATTATTCATAGATGAAGATGATAATAAAATTGATGAAGGGCATGATATTAAATATGAGGCGTCGGTTGAGGACCAGGATCAGTTGTTTGAAGATGAACAAGAACAACCTGTTGGAGCAGGTGATATCTTTCATGAAACTGATGTTGATCCTGAAGTAGCCAAATTAGCAGCTAGCTTAACATCCTCTGAATCAGAAAGTGCCTCTTCATCGAATTATTCCGAAGAGATTAAAAATGACTTATTGCTCAAAACAGAGCTGCCAAAAGATTTTGAAGTATCGGGGAGTAAGGATATTATTTTACCACCTGAGTTTAATGATTCCCTAATCACATTTCACGAAGAGATTATCGAAAAGCCAAATTGGGAAAAGCGGGTGCTATTTTTAAAGAGATATTTCTCTGATAATAAAAGAAAAATCACGATTTATATTGATAACAATACTATATACCTTTTACAGACTCTTGCAACTTTAATGGAAACTGAGGTTGAAAAGGTTAAATCGTTTAGCCTGCCGTATGAATATGGGAATCAAATGATTACCGGAATAAACGATTTATTAATACACATATTAGAAAATGAAATTGACCACAAAGATAAAAAACTATCCTTTGGTGCTTATTTTTCAATGACAACGCCTTCGAAAACAATTGTTATAAAAAGTCCAAAGCTAAAAAAGAAAGAGTTGACAGAACTCGTTGAATGGAATGCAAACAAAAATCTGCCATTTAGCACTGAAAATAAAAGTGTAAATTGGAAGATTGCCAAATCGGAATCCGAAAGCGAGACTCAGGATGTGATCATAGGAGTTATAGAAAAAGACTCTGTTAATGCTATCGACACCATTTTTAATAGAAATGATATAAATCTAAGATACACATCAACGTTGTCAATTTTGTTGTGGAAATCCTTTGTTAAAAATTATCCCGATAAAGATGTTGGCTCACACGTTATAATTCACTTAGGGGAATCGAAAACTTTAGTTATTGTTGTAACGGATCATATCTTGCAATTCTCAAGGGAAATAGCATTGGGAGCTCAGGATTTTTATAATGCAATTGTTAAAAAAGTTGAAACAAATGAATCGGGACAAACAATTAACATTGCCTTAGCAAAAGACGTATTAATGAAATATGGGTATCCCCAAAACCAAACGGGATTAACGGCCGGTTCCAATATAGATCTTAACAAAATTACAATTGCAATTCGTCCTGTAGTAGAGAGAATTAACAGTGAATTAAATCGTACTTTAAATTATTTCAAAAATCAGAAATCTACTTTAGAATGGAAAGAGTTATTATTTGACGGAGTTGCAGCAGCATTCCCCGGATTGCTTGAGACTGTTCAGGAGAATATCTATCAGAAAGTTGAACTGCTAAACCCAATGCGTACCGGAGAATATTATATTAACGATGATGTGAATATTCCTCCTCAGCAATACCCTAATTATGTTTTGAATTTTGCACTCGCTGCAGATGAAGTTGAGGATTTTAATATTGCCCCCACTCATATTCGTGATAATTATAAATATTCATTTCATAGTAAGGTTATTGCCGGAGTATTGGCTTTGGTAATCCCCTTATTTTTATTTACAGGATTATATAGTAGTTCATCGCTAAAACGAGGGCAACGGAAGATTGAAGCAAAAAAAACTGAGTTACAACGTTTATCTGTGGATACACAAGATTATGCAAGTTTTGAGGGAGACCTCAAGATTATCAATTTATCAAATCACTTTATAAACAATGATCGCACATATTCCCAAAATCAAATTAAAATGCTTCAATTGTTTTCTTCAATTGTCCCGGAGGAAATTAAACTGACAGAATTAAATTTTGTTAATGCCACTGGTTTGGCAGATTCTGTAATTACAGCAGAGAATTTTAAAGAACATTTAGAAGTAGCTGGTTTTGTCAATAAAGATAAATCGGTTGCTAACATATATTTAACAGATTTTATTTTACAACTTGAGAAAATGCAATATTTTGCCGATGTCAAAACTTTAGAAAAATCTGAAAATGCCATTTCAAATAAGGGTGAATTATTTTTCAGATTACGTCTTGATTTAAGATTATGAAACAAAATAAAACCATATTTTTTGTATCGGTCGCAATTTTAATAATAATTGTAATATATTGGGTTTTTTCATTTTTAATCAATGATATGAGTGAATTTAGAAAAATCAAACAGGAAATGATTAGTGCTGAGAGCAATTTCAAAAAATTAAGCAATGAGCGAGCGAATTATTCATCAATCAAAGAAGCAAGAGACAGACAAATTCAATATTTTGATACATTAAAAATTCATATACCATTAAAAGAGAATGATAGAGGTACTAACCCTTATATAGAAACGTTAGATATTATTCAACAAGTTGCAGAAAAGAATAATATTGCTATTAGTGTGTTTAGACCAATTTTAACAAACACCTTTCCAGATATCAATGTTAAAGATAAGCAGCTTAATAAAACCATAAAAAGGTATTTATTGGAAATGGAATGTAATGGCGATTTTTTATCCATAGGTAAATTTTTTGAAGCATTGCAAAATCAGGAAAGGTTCGTTAATTTATTAAAATTTGATATTGAAACTGAACGTGGAATCGACGGCAGGTTATTGTGTAAAGCATTACTCTATACATACGTATTTTCGGAATATAACTAATGGCTCAAACTGAAAATAAACGTTTATATGTGATGTTGGGTATCCTTGGAATACTATTCTTGTATCTAATTTTGAGTAAAACAGTTTTCGCAAAGAAAGGTAAAGTAACATCTCCAATAGTCAATACAGCAAATAATATAAGTTCTATGGTACCGGAGCCAATATCAAATAATAGAAAAATGGCAATGAATAAAATCAATAATATTAATTATGTTGTGCCAAAGTTTCAGTATGAAGGAAATTGGAAAAGTGATCCGTTTTTTTATTTAGATGAAGATTCCCTTAGAAATATTCGTGATAAAGAATTAGGTCAGTATACTAATTTGAGATTAAATGGAATTTCTCTTTTGAGAGATGAGGGATATTCATTAATCAACACGGTCATTATGACCGACACAGATACAGTTATGACTGCAAGTATCTTGAAAGAAGGAGATGAATTTGATGGCTTTCGCGTTGTAAAAATTGCTTTTGATCATGTCATTTTACGCAAAGGAAGTCGTAATATAAGGTTAGAATTAGATGAATCATAAAAATTATAAATCAACTATACTTTTTGTATTGTTTTCATGTTCATTTGTATTTACACAACAAATTGATCGGATCCTTCCATACAACAATTATGATACAACTGGAGTATATATCATCTTTGATGGAAATATAAAATACGAAAAGGAAATACGGCAATCCCCACCTTCAGTTTCTCTAATATTTCCCAATACAAAACTTACTGAAGGGAATCACCAAAAAATGGTAGATCTTCCTCCATTATTTAGAATTGAAGCAAAGGAGACAATAAATAGTAAATATTACAAACATGCTAAAGTTGATTTATATTTTAGTGAGATTCCTGAATTTAGAATTGATTATATCGGTGAAAATGTTCTTAGAGTTATATGGTCTGCTAAATATGCAGATGATGAATACAAGATCAGCAAACCAGTTAAAAAAGATTCAAATTTAGAGATTTGGTCTAGTTTTGACAATGAAGTTTCAATGAATTTAAAAAATGCCGAGTTAGTTGATGTACTACGCCTTATGGCGATGCAAAGTGGTATGAATTTAATTTCAAATGATAAAATCAGTGGTAAGGTTACATTGACACTAAAAGATGTAAGTGTCGGTTCCGCTTTGGATGCTATGTTAAAGGTAAATGGTTATGATTGGTTTATACAAGAAAATTTGATTGTAGTTAAACCTATTGAAGATGATGTCGTGGGCGGATTAGTGACAAAACATTTTAAATTGGAATATGCTGATGCTTATTCTATTGGGACTGCCCTATCTAATGTCTTGACAAAAAAAGGTAAGTTTCAAGTTTTTTCACCAGTTGCAGGTAGCAGTTATTTTGGAAGTAGCACGATGAGTGGATCTCAGGGTGGCATAGGTGGAATGCAGGGGAGCATAGGCGGAACACAAGGGAGTATAGGTGGAACTATGGGCGGATCTCAAGGCATGCAAAGTGGCTTGGGCGGAATGCAAGGTGGTATTGGTGGAACACAAGGGAGTATGGGGGGAACCATGGGCGGATCTCAAGGCATGCAAAGCATGATGACTGCTGATTATATCCTTGTTACGGATGTGTATTCAAATTTCGATCACATAGAATCAATAATTAAGCAATTGGATGTTAAAGTCCGGCAAATAAACATCTCAGTAAAGTTTATTGAGACAAAGTTGAACGTGAATGAGCGTTTAGGGATAGATTGGACGGTCAGAGCTGAAATGATTGGTCCTGTCCCTGATCCAAATGCTAAAATAGTTGATTTTGAAAATTTTAAATTATTTGATACCAATAGCTTAAGTTTATACTCATTTACACTGCCGGTATTTGAAAGTGTTTTGGAAATGCTTGCTTCAGACGGTGAAACACGATTGATTCAAGAACCGCAAATAACAACAAAAGATAATACCGTTGCTACTTTCAAGGTTGGTACAACATATCCCACTGTTGTAACGCAGACAACACAAATTTCTCAGACGATATCATATGAAGACAAGGAAATCAACATAATATTAAAAGTTCAACCGCGGATTAATAAAGATCACTTTATTTCAATGGATATATCTACTACAGTTCAAGCGTTGGTTGGATTTACAGGCCCAAATAGTGATCAACCAATTATATCTGATCGAGGATCAACAACCCACGTAAGCGTAGAAGATCAAAAAACATTAATGATGGGAGGGCTAATTTTTGATCAAGCGATCGAGAATCATAAAAAGGTACCATTTCTTTCAAGTATTCCAATTCTTGGAAAATTATTTACCCATATAACGTATACAACAGAGCAACGTGAACTGCTAATTTTCATAACACCGTCGATTATTCGATAAAAATAAAATAAGGGAGATTGAAAATTGGAGATTTATGATTTATTGTCATACATGGGGGAGGTAAATGCCTCGGACCTCCATTTAAGTCCGAACTCTCCTCCAATTTATCGTATTGATGGGGAAATGATTAAAACCAAGCAAACTCCTTTATTACCGGATGATGTTCATCTTTTGGTTTTTGATATAATGAGCGAAGATCATCGAAAGCGATACGAAGAAGAATTGGAAATCGATTTCTCAGCAGAATTTCACGGAATTGGAAGATTCCGCGTTAATGTTTTCCGTAGTTATTTTGGTGATGCAGTTGTATTTCGCGCAATAAATGACTATAATTATACATTTGAAGAATTAGGATTACCTCAAGTACTAAAAAAACTTTCTTTACAAGATCAGGGACTTATTTTAATCACAGGCCCAACTGGTTGCGGTAAAACAACAACATTAAATACAGTTATAGAATATATAAATAGTAGTAAGCAAAAGCATATCATTACTATTGAAGATCCTGTTGAGTATATACATAAGAGTAAAAAATCGTTAGTAACGCATCGCGAAATTGGAGTTAATACTCACTCATTCGCCAACGCTCTGCGAAGTGCCTTGCGAGAAGATCCTGATGTCATCGTAGTAGGAGAGATGCGTGACATGGAAACTACTGCGTTAGCTATTAGCGCTGCCGAAACAGGTCATCTTGTGTTTGGGACCTTACATACCATGGATGCTCCTCACACAATCGATAGAATAATTGATCAGTTTCCTCCGATTCAGCAAAATCAAATTCGATTGATGGCGAGTGAGTCTATAATCGGCGTGATGACCCAACGTCTATTAAAGCGGAAAACCGGAGGACGTGTTGCCGCATTTGAAATATTAATCGGAATTCCGGCTGTCTCAAATTTAATTCGGGAAGGCAAAACCTATCAATTGCCATCAGTTATTCAGACACATAGTAAAATCGGTATGATATCAATGCAACAATCGATAGAGCAATTATACAATCATTCTCTAATCACGAAAGAAGAAATGATGCGTGTTGAAAAAGAAAGTGATAGACTAATTGAAAGTATTAGTGGAGATTAGACGCTATGTATAATATTGAGACGCTATTAAAATTAATGATTGAATCAAAAGCTAATGATTTATTTATTAGTCTTGGATCGTACCCTGTATTAAAAATTGGAAGTGATATTGTTAGATTGAAAGAGGAAAAAGTATCTATTGAGATGTTACATGATTTCCGAAAAAGTTTTCTAACAAGTGAACAGGAACAGATTTTCCTTAAAGAAAAAGAATTAGATTTTGCTTATAGTTTTCCCGGCGTTGGTCGTTTTAGGGTAAATTATTTTTTACAGCGCGGTTCGGATGCTATGGTGGTTCATCATATTCCAACAGCAATAAAAACTCCGGATGAATTAGGGCTTCCTCAAATTTTGAGCAAGATTGTACTGGAAGATCGTGGTTTGGTCTTAATAGTCGGATCAGCAGGATCGGGCAAGTCAACAACTTTAGCGGCATTAATAGATCATCGCAATCAGAATAAAACAGGACATATTTTAACACTGGAAGACCCGATTGAATTTTTACATCAGCATAAAAAATCTATCGTTAATCAAAGAGAAATTGGACAAGATTCATTTTCCTTTGAAAGAGCATTAAAAAGTGCACTTAGGGAAAATCCATCCGCTTTGCTTATGGGTGAAATCCGCGATATGGAAACTATCGCTACTGCGGTTAATTTCGCAGAAACGGGACATTTAGTATTAAGTACTATGCATGCAACCAATACACAATTAGCAGTAGAAAGAATTTTTAATATTTACGGACCTGATTTACAAAAAACGGCACGTGATCAATTAAGTGAAAATATTAATGCAATTATTGCTCAAAGATTAGTACCAACGAAAGAAAAAAAATTAATTCCTGCAGTAGAGATATTACTTCCATCATCACGGGTAAAAGATTTAATCAAAAAAGGAGAAATTCATTTATTACCGCGCGCACTCGAGTTTTCTAGAGCCGAAGGAATGCAAACATTTGACCAATGTTTATTGCAGTTATATAAGGATGGTATTATAACGCCGGAGACTGCTATTAATTTTTCAGATCATAAAACTGATATAACAATGAAAATTAAGGCTGAAGGTTGGAATAAAACAAATCATGCCATACAATTAGATATCGAGGAATTGTAAAAAGAGATATGACAAGTAAAATACTAATAATTACTGACGGTAAGAAATCTAGCATAGATTCAATATATCAATATCTTACTGAGCATGGTTACGAGGTTCTTGTCGCTTACGATGCCATCAATGGATTTAACGCAGCGAGGAACAAGAAACCTGATTTAATATTAATTAATGCAGTGTTATCAGGTTCTAACGGCTATCAAATATGTAGTTTATTAAAATTTGATATCAAGTATGAGGATATTGTAGTGGTAATCTTATCTGATGGCGATGGACCTAAATATCGACAGTTAGCAGATAATAGTGGAGCAGATGGAATATTAGTTAAACCGATAGATATAAATGAGCTTATGGGTATAGTAAGATCAGTAAATTTAAAAGTATGATGATAGAAATATTATTAATAATACTTGGACTGGCTATTGGAAGCTTTTTAAATGTGTGCATTTATCGTTTACCTAAGCATGTGTCTATTTCCAAGCCTCGTTCTCATTGTCTTAAATGCGATAATCAATTAAAACCTTGGGAAAATATCCCAGTTCTCAGTTATATATTTTTACGAGGTAAGTGTTCAAATTGCCATACACCTATTTCATTGAGATATCCATTCATAGAAATTTTAACTTCAATTATATTTTTACTTTTATATTATTATTATGGATTGACAATTCAGACGTTATTATTATGTGTTTTATTCAGCATTGTGATAGTAATTACCTTTATTGATGTTGACACTCAATTAATTTCAAACGAATTATTAATATTTGGACTGATACCGGTCTCCATTTACATTGTTCTACCGGGATTAAGTAATATTGGGACAAATTTATTAGGGGCAATAGGTTTAAGCGGATTATTTTTTTTGATTGGATATTTTGGTAAAATATTATACAAAGAGGATAGTATGGGCATGGGGGATATTAAATATGCATTTGTTATCGGATTGTTGTTAGGTTGGAAAAGTGGTATTTTAGCTTTTGGAATTTCTTTTTTATCAGCTGCTATTATTATTTTTATTTATTCAATAACAAAAAATTTGAAACCTAGACAAAAAATTCCATTTGGTCCTTTTATGAGCATTGGATTACTAATAGCTTTAATCTGGGGTGAAAAAATAATTGAATGGTATTTACTGTTTTATAAATAGAAATTAATCATGAACTATGGTAACTGAAAGAAAAAAAATAGGTCAGCTCTTCATTGAAGCTGGGAAAATAGATGAGACCAAACTTGAAGAAGCGTTGTTGTACAAAAAACAACATAATGTTTATCTTGGAGCTGCATTAATAGCGTTAAAAATGGTTACCGATGATGATGTTATTAGAGTAGTAAGCAATCAACTTAGAATACCATGGGTAGATCCATTAACATTTAAAATTAAGAAAGAAACATTAAATCTAATTAGCGAAGAAACTGCCAAGCGACTAAATGTTATCCCATTATTTCACTTAGAAAATGAACTTACGGTAGCATGCTCAGATCAAAATAATGTACAGATTGTTGATGAATTAGCCGAAGAAACGGTAATGGAAATCAATATAGTTTTAGCAACAGACCGTAACATACATCAGGCAATTGAATTGCACCATCGAATTGAAAATATAGATGAATTAGCCGAATCAATTTCAGAAAAACCCCAATCAAATAAAGCAGGACCATCGCAAGAAATTGCAGTGGATGTTGAAATTATTGAAGCAGTAAACATGCTGATGGAATCTTCCATAAGTATGGGTGCTAGTGATATTCATATCGATCCCCGTGAAAAGGATGTTCGTGTAAGATTCAGGGTTGATGGCGTGTTAAGTGAATATTTTACTCTACCGATTGAATCATTATCACCAATGATTTCTCGGATCAAAATTTTATCCGGGATGGATATAGCTGAAACACGACGTCCTCAAGATGGACGATTTCGTTATAAATTTGAAGATAATGTAGCTGATATACGGGCGGCCTCTTTCCCAACTCCGACAGGTGAAAAAATGGTTATGCGTATTTTGGATATTTCCAAAGGTCAAATTACTTTAGGAAAATTAGGATTCTCTGATAATATGTATAAGAATTGGCATAGCATCGTAAAAGCACCGCATGGTTTAGTATTAGTTACAGGTCCTACAGGATCAGGTAAATCAACAACTTTATATGCAACACTAGGTGAAATCAATTCAGTTGAAGTAAATATATTAACTGTTGAAGATCCTATTGAATATCAGTTAAATAACATTAACCAAAGTCAAATTAATGAAAAAGCCGGCGTAACATTTTCAGCTGCCTTGCGAGCGATGCTTCGTTTAGATCCGGATATTATAATGGTTGGTGAGATGAGAGATCGTGAAACCATTGAATTAGCAATCCGTGCCGCATTAACCGGACATATCGTATTCAGTACCCTTCATACGAATGATGCATCCTCAGCTTATACAAGAATTTTGAATATGGGGGTGGATGCATTTTTAATAAGTTCGACGGTTCGAGCAATTTTGGCACAAAGATTAATTCGTCGACTTTGCCCAAAATGTAAAAAGGCAGTAAAGCCAACTGCGATATTAAAGAAGCAATTACAATTACCGGATGATTACAAGGGTAATTTATTTAAACCTGTGGGATGTGTTGCTTGTCGTGACAGTGGATACGCAGGTCGAGCCGGTGTGTATGAATTATTAATTCCAAACGATGAAATATCTGACTTAGTTAATAAACATGCTACCTCGAGGGAAATTGAAAAAGTGGCACGAAAAAATGGAATGATTACTTTAAATGAGTCAGCCCGACAATATGTTTTGGATGGGACTACTTCTATAGAAGAAATGATGAGGATTTCATTAATTTAGGAATGATTCTATGAAATATATTTTTGGAATAACAACAGATCGATCAGTAGAATACAAAGCTTTTGTATCAAATATTAGTGAGTTATTATCGGATCGTTCAAATAAAGTTAAACAGGCACATACTCCTAATTCTGTTTTATCCTATTTAGCTATTGATAATCATGATGCAATTTTTATTGATTGGGCAATATTGAAAGGAGAATTTGATACATTTCTAAAACAGTTAAGAAAGTTAAATAAAATTATACCGTTAATTATTATTAGTAGCGATACCGAAATAGACCGTGAAATATTTATCTCTTGTATGTCACTGTTTAGAGTAATCCCCTTTTCAAAAGCAACTGAAATTATTCCAAAAATACAAAATAATATATCACAATATTATAAGTTAATAAAAGAACTGTCTCCTAATGCCAAAGAATATGTGAACCCCAATGGATTCAACTCACTTGTTGGTAATTCCAAGGCAATGTTACAAGTATTTCGGCAGTTATCAAGAGTAGCCCAAACTGATTTCACTACTCTAGTTCTTGGTGCTAGTGGTAGTGGTAAGGAGTTGGTCGCCAACACAATCCATGATTTAAGTCTCAGAAATAAACAGAATATGGTATCACTTAATTGTGCGGCAATTCCATCAACTTTACAGGAGAGTGAATTATTCGGTTATGAAAAAGGTGCTTTTACTGGGGCAGACAACGCAAAAGAGGGAAAATTTGAATTAGCAAATAATAGCACACTATTTTTAGATGAAATTGGAGATATGCCGCTTGATCTGCAAGCAAAGCTATTAAGAGTATTAGAAGATAGGACATTTACACGCGTAGGTGGTGTTAAAGAAAAGAAGATCGATGTTCGCTATATTGCTGCAACAAATCGCAATTTACAGGATATGTTAAAGGATAAAAGTTTTAGATCTGATTTATTTTATAGACTAAATGTTATCCCGATTGAACTGCCATCATTAGTAGATAGAGAGGATGATATTGTGCTGTTGTGTCTTAATCTATTTGGTAAAATGTTAGAAAAGAGTTCACTGCCTATTAAATCTATATCATGGGAATTAATTAATGCCTTGAGGCAAATGCCTTTAAGGGGATTATTAGAGAATTAGAAAATGTTCTAACAAGAATATTATTCTATTCGTCCGGAAATACGCTTGATAAAAGTATCTTGGTTGACGTTGATATTGCATACGATACGGCTGACAATACAATCCATAGCGATGATACTACTGAAGGGAAGATTTTACCAATATGGAAAATTGAGAAAACTGCTATCGAAAATGCATTTAAGATACATCGTAGAAATTTATCTAAAGTTGCGACGGCTTTGGAAATTTCACGATCGTCCTTATATAGAAAATTGAAAAAATATGGTTTAGAGAATTAACATGTCTAAATCCGAATTTTATATTAATTCTGCAAATGGTTAAATATAAATACTCACAGAATGCCACAGTATAAGTGTAAAATAATTAATGCAAGTGGAGAAATTGTAGAGGATGTTTTTGAGGCAAAATCTGCTTTCGATTTAAAGCGCTCAGTAATTAAAAAGGATGAGTGTCCAATCTCTATTAAAAAAATCAGGCAGCCATTATTAAAAACAAAATTTATAGATAGATTTTATAGAGTTAAACCCCAAGATCTTGAAAACTTTACTTCCCAATTAGTTGTTATGTTGAAAGCGGGTGTTCCGTTGGTAAAAAGCTTAGAAACAGTTGTACAACAGTTTGAGTCTGACACTTTAAAAAATATTGTGTTAGATATCATTGAGAAAGTAAATAAAGGTATCGTTTTCTCGAAAGCATTGAACGAATATCCGAAAGTATTTAATACGTTATATGTTAATATGGTTAAAGTCGGTGAAACCACAGGATCATTAGATGTGATTCTTGAGCATATACGAAGTTTTTTACATCATGATATTGCTGTTAAACGCAAAATTAAATCGGCTATGCGGTATCCAATTATTGTTATGTCGGTTTTATCGTTAGCTTTTGTTGCGGCCATTGGTTTTATTATGCCAAGATTTGCTGAGATGTTTACAAAAGCAGGAGTTACATTACCATTACCAACCAGGGCATTAATCTTTCTAAGTGTAATGATTACAAAATATTGGCTTATTACCTTTGTTGTAGTTTTAATAGTTATCTTTTCCATACGATATTATACTAACCGACCTGCGGGAGCATATCGGTTTGATGCAATAAAATTAGCAATGCCGGTATTTAAAGATATTGTTTTACAATCTACCTTAGCGCGGTTTGCACATATTTTAGAAACACTTAGCCGAAGTGGTGTAAAAATTGTACGAGCTCTGGAGATTGTAGAGCAAACGCTTGGTAATCGTGTTATTGAAAAAGATGTGGAAAATGCGCGTGAACTAGTTATACAAGGAATTCCAATTGCAGAGGCTCTTTCGAAAAGTAAACATATTCCTAAAATGACTATAATGATGATTGGTACGGGTGAACAATCGGGAGCTTTGGATGATATGCTGCATAATATTGCCGAACAGTATGATACTTCGGTAAAAACAAAAATTGACGGACTTGCAACGGCTATTGAGCCACTATTGACAATAGTAATAGGAGTTTTTCTATTAATATTCGCACTATCAATTTTCTTGCCGATGTGGGGTATGATGGATGTTGTAAAATAAAAGATGACCAATGTTCAATGTAAATAAAAATATTAAAAATACAAAAAATGATGGGTTTACTTTAATTGAGCTAGTTATAGTAATATTAATTATAGGTATTATTTCCATTGTTTCTTATCCAAGATTTGCAAATACCGTGCAAAGTATGAATTTGAGAGTTGCTACTGACAAATTAGCAGATGATTTGCGATATATTAATAACTTTGCAGTAGCTAATCATCAGAATACTTGGTTTTCTATTAATATTAGTAATAATA
>JAHJCW010000238.1 GCA_018812885.1 bacterium
GACAAAATTAAAAATATCCATAACGTTAAGCAGGTTAAAAATGACAAATCCGACATAACTGAGCTAATTAAAAATTTGTTAAAAAAACGATTATATAACATAGTCGTTTCCAAATCAAATAGTGAACAATTAATAGCTGCACAAAAATATCGATGGAGCTCCTTGGGACATTTAGTAACACATATATCTTTACTTATTATTGTTCTCGGCAGTTTCATATACACCAAAACTGATCGTAATGAATTTCGATATATCATTGCAGATGAGTATTCGGATACCGAATATTTTGAAAACTTTCCCGAATTATTTCAATGGTATTTTAGGGTATCAGACGACGAACATCTAACAATGGTTGTTGACAGTTTTCGCGTGCAATATTATACAGATAATAAAGGTCCTAATATTTCTGATTTCCGTTCCTATGTTCGTCTATTTGATCATGATGGTAACTTATTAGCCAGACACGAGGTTACTGTTAACAGTCCGCTTATTTATAAACATGTTTCTATCCATCAATCGGATTATAAACCGCTAATGCGTGAATTTTTTATGAATATACCAAATCGTTCACAGGTAATCGGACGACAGCAAAATGATCAAGAAATGAGACATGATGAAACAAACTGGATTACAGGTTTATCATTACGAGCCAATAAAGGTAAACCAACTATATATTTAGGAATGTCTGTTTCTGTCATTGGACTATTAATGTCTTTCATGTTTTGGCCAAGACATATATGGATAGCAATTAATAAAAAGACGATTACTATTGGTGGAATATCGACTAAAAATAAAATTTCATTTCAAAAAGAATTAGATAACGTCATTAAAAGGATAAGTAATGAATAAAAAATTGCTTTTTACACTAGGTATAATCATACTGGTTGTTCTCGGATATTTTGCGTTACAAGATGATACTTCTCAAACAGGAACCAGTCAACCTATTACTATGGAGTCCAATTCAAATACCGGATTAGAACTTGTTAAAGAATCTGCAATTATTCCATTTCAACAATCATATTCTATTGATGAAGAATGGAGTTTTATTATTAATCAATTTGAGCCGGATGCAAAAATTGTGGGACAGGGTGTGATCACATCAGATTCTGATCTAGAACAAAATCCGGCAATAAAAGTTGATTTTTATAAAAATGGTGAATTAGTACACTATCAAATAGTTTTTAAAGAAATGCCCGGATTCCATTCTGTAAAACCTAATCAAAAGTATTTATTAGATTTTATTGATTATGAAGGATTCAAAGTATTAGGGGAAAATAATTATTCTATTGAAACTGCAAATGTAAAAATATGGAGAATTAAATGACGGAAGGATTATACCAAAACCTTTTCTGGTACACCTTTATTTTTTATCTTGGAGGTTTTCTTGCTTTTGCTATGTACTTTTCATTAAAAAAGGATTCTCTTCAGAAAATCGGTACTTTATTATTAGCGCTTGGTCTGCTAATGCAAACAAGCGGATTTGTCGTCAAATGGGGTATTATCGGGCAAATCCGTTTTCAAAGTATGTTTGAATTTTTAATGCTGATGTCATGGGCTGGTGTATTATTAATTCTTTATGGCGTTACTAAATATAAAAGTCCATTATTAGGCATAGTTATTACTCCGATTATTGTTATGCTTAACGCTGCCGCTGCCATGTTAGATAAATCACCGGCAGAGAACTTAATGCCGGCCTTACAAAGCAATTGGTTAACAATACACATATCGCTTGCAGCGATTGGCGCCGGTGCCTTCGTGATTGCCGGAGCCGTTAGTTTATTTTATCTATTAAGTAATCACCAATATAAAACTTATGATAAAAAGGATTTTAACGGATTTTTATCGCTTGCGACTTTGTACCTTGTTTATATACCGCTTGCCTTATTCTTCGTTTTAAAAATTGTGGGATTAGCTCCACACCATACCGCCTTTCAGGTAATGTCGAAATTCACCTCTCAGATGGAATATGAAAATGCCCGCACGCTACTTGGTCAATTAGTAATTGTATTGGGTTTACTATTTGTCCCTGTGCTGGCTGTTACCGGGCATATCTTCAAGAAAAAAGTTACCGACTCCAAAAATACAGGATACGGAGGAGTACTATTTGCCATTTTTGCACTAAGCTTTGCCTTATCCAGTTTGACTGTCGGAATTTTAGTCCACAATGATGTTCTTTTAATAACGCCCCAAAGACACCTCGGAAGTATTTGGCGTTTCTTCGAATTTTTAGGTTCGGCTTATATCATTACATTGATAATATTTCCAATCTTATATTATTTGATATATCGTAAGCTAGGAGCATCGATCAATAAAATTCCCGGCAAAATTGATCTATTAGATGAAATTAATTATCGTGCGGTTTCTTTAGGATATCCCCTATATACTGTTGGTGCTCTATTCGCCGGAGCGATTTGGGCTGAGCAGGCGTGGGGAACTTTCTGGAGTTGGGATCCTAAAGAGGTCGGTTCCTTGTTAGTATGGTTTTTCTATTCAGCAGTACTGCATGCGCGCTACAATCGCGATTGGAAAGGAAACCGCTTAGCGATATTATCGATTATTGGAACATCAATGATATTTGTTACATTCTATGGTAACTATTTCTTTGGTGGTTTACACGCCTACGCTTAGAAGATAGTAATAATATCACATAATTATTTGCTTAATCTATCTCCCGGTATATATTCGGGATAGTTAATATCATCATGACAATTGTCGCAGGTTGGTTCAACTCTGAAATCACGATCTATGTGGCAATTTTCACAATCTTCTTCTTCATGATATTCATTTAAAGTTAAACCGGTAACGCTGTGGTCAAATGTTCCAACAGCCCAATGAATATGACAATCCGTACAATTGGTTGATGGCCTTACAAAATTGCTAACAGACTGGTGACAATTATTACAATCCACATCTTGATGATAATGTCCTAAAACAAATCCAGTTGAAATACTATGATTAAATGCCGGTTTCTCTTTAGTAGAATGGCAAAAATTACAATTATCTTCTGTATGGCATTTACCGCAAGTTTCCACATGCTTTACAACTTTCTCTTCACGTTTAACTGTATCATGACAAAGAGAACAGTTATCACCTTTATGACAATCAGTACATTTCAATCCAAACAAATCAACATGATCAGTATGGTGGAAAGTAACTACAGGTCCCTGTTTATAAGGTGTTTGATAAACATATTTCTGTTCAGCTTTAATTAGTGGATGCGGAACTCCAACTATATCTGTTTTATCATAAGTTGACACCCTCTCATCGGATAGTCCAATTTCTTGATGGCAAAATTGGCAAGCATTTTCATGGCCCCACTCACGATGACAACCCAAACATTGCCTGTGATAAGCTCCTTTTAAACTTGGTTCATTCAAATTCGTAAAATCAGCTTTTTCATCATGACATTTATTGCAAGCTGGTATCTCTCCCGATTTATCTGAATAATGATGACAATGAGTACAACCACCACTCATTTCTGACATCGAAGCATGAAGTTTATGGGAAAATATTACCGGTTTGTATAATTTTATTAATTTATCAAGAATAACAATATCAGGACCTGCTTCAAACGATTTGTTACTTGAGAATTGTGCCCCATGTCGTGCGCATTGCTCAAAACATGGATTAAATCTTGTTGGATTTTCACAAGTATGGCAGGTCCGACAATAGTCATTCATTTGTGAATTTGCCAGCGTGCGATCTTTGGAATGATTAGGTTTAACTAATTGTCCATTAATTAATGTGGTTGTAAATATAAATGCTGCCAGCATATATAGCTTTTTCATTGTTTAATTCTCCATATCCTCAATTACCGGGAAGTTCAAGGCAAAAAATCTGTATAAAAGTATTATAAGCGAAATAAATCCAACTGTAACAGCAATCTCTGTCCAAGCTGGGAAATATGGCTTATCTACATATAGTGGTGTAAAGCCAATAAGATATACATTAATACGATTAAGTACTACGCCAAATATTACAGAAGCCGCTGCCGTGAACAACCAAGTCTGATTATTCCTGTACTTTTCAAACATCAAAATGGTGAATGGTATTGCAATTCCAATTATTATTTCAATCCAATACATAATACTATCTAAACTGGCAGTAAACAAATATACATAGGTCTCTCTGGTCACCATATCAATCAATTTTGCAGTTAAATAGATTAAAAGTAGAATAGGGATAAACCTCGATAATCGACTTAACACCTTTACTTCCGGCTTAAGGTTAAAAGATTTGGAAGCAATTAGTGATTCAAAAATAACCATTGCAAATCCTACAACAAATGCGGATAGCAAAAATAATAATGGCAGAATAGGTGTTTGCCACAGTGGATGTACTTTAACAGAAGCAAGAACCATCAATGTCCCTAATGATGATTGATGCATACATGAAAGAACTACTCCCAAAATTATAAAGATAGTCATAACTTTTTTTAATGATACATCCAATATTTTCAGAAATCTCTCAAAAAATCCATTAAATGTTTTTAGCATGCCCGGAAGATTTACTCTTCCCTTAAACCGATCAACAACGATAGGAAGGAACTCAATATATAGTACTGTTAAATAAGATGCTACGCACATACCAACTTCAAACAAAGCTGAGTTAGGACTCCAATATTTTGGTAATAATATATGCCACATATTATAATACCTTCCAAGATCAGTAAGCACCCCCAAAGCGACAAACGTATAACCCAATGTCGCCGTCAAAAGAGCCGGTCTTATAACGCTTTTATATCCCTTACCATGCACAATATGTGCAATAAGGGCAGTCATAAAACCACCGGCTGCTAAGGCTACTCCACAAGCGACATCAACAGCGATCCAAATACCCCATGGATATTGATTATCAAGATTAGTAACAGCCCCAAGACCAAAAATAAATCTCACTAATAGCGATAATAAACCAACACTGGCTAACAATGTAATGACCCATACTCCTGGTGTAAAAAACCGTGGCTTCTCATATGAAAGTGTGGTTATATTATTCATTTTCTTCTTCCTTTTTCATTACTTTCATAATAATACCAAGCAGACTAAATAACATTATTGGTCCCGAAAATCCCTTAAAGATACCGTGCTGAATCGATTCAGTTAATTCAGCAGGACTATTATCACTCAATTCGGGGAAACCAATTTCATTAAAAGGTTGATTAGATAAATACATCCAAGAAGTACCTCCAACTTCATGTTCACCATATACATGGTCAATATATTTATCAGGATTCTTTTTAATCCGCTCATGAGCTACATCAATTAATTCTTCTCTATGCCCAAATATAATGGCTTCCGTAGGACATACTTCTACACAGGCAGGTAACTGTTCGTTTTCAATAGTCCGTTCAAGGCAAAGAGTACATTTACGAACCTGTGGCGTTAAAACCTTCTCATATTCATAAGTCGGTATTTGAAACGGACAGGTAATAATACAATATCGACAACCTATACATGCCGAAGCATTATATGTGACCGGTCCATCAGGATGTTTTCGCAAAGCCCCTACAATACATGCCGAGACACAAGGAGGATTTTCACAATGCATACATTGAACCTTTACATTCAAAGCCCCACCGTCCAATCCTTTATCGGCATACGAATTAACAACCGTGTATTTTTCTGAGGTTGGTCTTCTCATCTGTTCAAAGACTGACGTATCTGAGAATGAGTCTAATGGCTGATTTGGTAGATCGTTTGCTTCGTTACAAGCCCATTCGCATTTGCGACAACCTATACAATATGTTAGATCAGATAAAACTCCAAATCTATCAGGATTCAACTTAGCTTTATCACTTGCTTTTAAACTCGAAACACCTGCTAAAGTGCCCGAAGCTATAGCTAATGTTTTTAAAAATTCTCTCCGTTCAATTCCCATAAATTACTTCCTATTTTAGTATTTCCTAATACACGTTCCCTTTTTTTCTTTAACTACACAATCATCTCCGCAAAACCTATTACATTGGAGACATAAAATGTCTGTGTCTATATCTTTATGTAAAGTATTACCGATAAATAATTTTAAGTATTCAGCAAATTTTTCTTTGTCTTTTAGGGTATATTGTTTAAATATTTCAACCTGTTTTGAAATCTTAAGCTCATTGTATTTTTCGATTATATCTCTTCCCATAGTGGTAATCGATACTTTTGCACTTCTACGATCCGTCTTGGTGAAACGCCTCGTAACAAGCTTAAACTGAACTAGCTTATCAATATTTTTTCCGATTGCTGCATTACTAACAGATAGAATACTAGCAAGATCACTCAAATTAAATGGAGTTGAATTTGCCAGCATTTTTAATATATAATACTGATTTTTTGTTAGATGTATTGGACTTGCCTCTTCCATAAATTGCTGTTCACAAATATCCGTCACTATAAACGACGAAATTCTGAGTAATTCGGAAAGGTTGCGGTCTGCGTCAGATATATTAAACTTCATTTAATTTTAACCTGATTCAATTTACATAAGTGGCAAAATACGGTTCAATAAATATCGTGAAAAACTGTTAAAAAAACAGCTCCCAATCGGAAGCTGTTTTTAATTTAGGATTAATTTATGACAACCTAATTGTCTTGCAGATCCTTTTTTGAAATAGAGAGTGAATCCATTTCTTTCTTTAATGTATCTTTTTCTTCCTTCTTAGCTTCCTCTAAATGAAGTGGATGCTCCTGTTTATACATATCTTCGGGCATTTTTCCTGTCATCCAAGATGTATTCATTGGATACACATGCGGATTAAACAATGTCGAATATAAATGCCAAACTCCAATTGCTAACGTAGCTAACCATGCTTCCCAATAATGTACAACCAATGATACATCAAGGAATCCTTTTGGTACAAATAGACTAAAGTAATTATCGAACCAAAGGAAAATGCCTGTTACTATCATTACTACAGTTCCCCAAACCAGAGCCCAATATTCAGCTTTTTCAATATAACTAAACCGTTTGAATTGTGGCGTTTTATCTCTTCTGCTAAGGTTATACATAATTCTTTCATAGAATTGTTTAAAATCTAATAGGTTAGGCCACATATCTTTGAAAAAATCCTTGCCCCCTGGTGTAAATAGGATAAATACTAGGTGCCATAGTACTGTGGCAATAAATACAACAGCTGAAATTCTATGTATTAACCCCCTCAATTCAAATCCACGTCCCCATCCAAAGAATAATCCAGTTATCCAAGACTCACTAAATCGGAGTGCGAATCCCGAAATAGCCAACGCTATGAAGCTAACCATTATTAATGTGTGCTGCCATACTTCGTGGGTTCGCATTCTTCTTACTTGTGGTTTTCTCATTGAATTCACAATTTGTCGTATTAGATCTATTATCCAGTGAATTAGCATAAATCCAATAATTACTATTATCGCTATTATATATATTTTTTCGATTATATCAGCAATCGGAGTACGCAAACCTTCATCATTGATACCATGTATTGGTGTTGCTGCTAATCTTTCTGATATCTTTGGATGACACTCCCCAC